>JANYEL010000162.1 GCA_025363155.1 Moraxellaceae bacterium | reverse complement strand
AATACACCGAAGCGTGAGATCGGGCCAGCAACGCTGGAAAAACTCGGACTATTTGCCCAAGAATACAGCATGTCATTGCTCATGGCAGCGGGCGATTTGCGTCTCGGCATGACGATGAGTCAGAAAAAAGCAGTGTTGCATTTACATGAATTTGCGCAGTTTATTGAACAATACACGCGTGACTTGCATGACGACGATAATCCGGTGCCGTTAGTCCGCCAAATGATTAACGAAACGGGTTATATCGACTATATTAAAGAACAAGCACCGACTCCACATGCGGAAAAGAACAAACTGGATAACTTGGAAGTGTTGTTTACCAGTATTCAAAGTTTGATTAATCGTGCCGAAGATGTGGATGAAAAGAACATCGAAAGTGTGATTCGTAAACTGGTTCTGCTTGATTTGCTTGATCAGCAACAAGAAGATCAAGATACCGATAAAGTGAACTTGATGACCCTACATGCTGCAAAAGGTCTTGAATTTCCTTACGTGTACATCATGGGACTGGAAGAGGAATTATTGCCTCACAAGAACTCAATTGTCGCGGAAACAGTTGAGGAAGAACGCCGCCTGATGTACGTGGGGATTACTCGCGCGCGACAAGGTTTGACGTTAACCCTTGCTGAACAACGCAAAATGGGTGGTAATCTTCGTCAGACAACGCCAAGTCGTTTCTTAGATGAGTTGCCCGAAGAAGAGCTGGAATGGTCAGGCAGAAAGAAAAATAAAATTTCTAATGTTGACCCGAAAGCACAAGCTGCCGCATATTTAGCAAACTTAAAAGCGTTAATGAAATAATGAGAGATGAATGAGTAGATTACAATCTACTTGTCATCACTTCAGTTCAATGTAAAAGGAATCATCCGATCCCTCGGATTCACAAAAATAGCAGGCGGATAGCAGATGAGCATAAGTGAAAAAACAGTTGCAATCGTTGGGTTAGGCTATGTTGGATTACCGCTCGCGCTGGCTTTTGGCCGCAAAATTAAAACCATTGGTTTTGATATTAATGCCGAAAAAATTGCAGCATATAAAAATCATATCGACCCAACAGGTGAAATGGATTCAGCCAGCTTCGCAACCTCCTCGCAACTTAGCTTTAGTCATGACCCTGCCGTGCTTGCTACCGCCGATTTCATTATTACTGCCGTCCCAACGCCAATTAATAATGCCAAGACACCCGATTTGTCGCCAGTCGAATCAGCAACCAATCTGATTGCTGCACATATGAAAAGTGGAGCAACAGTCATTTTTGAATCGACGGTTTACCCTGGTGTCACTGAAGAAATTTGTCTGCCCATTCTGGCGGCAACAGGTAAAGAATTCCGCCTTGGTTATTCTCCTGAACGAATTAATCCAGGTGATAAAGCACGTCCGCTTGAATCGATTATGAAAATTGTTTCAGGTCAGGATGCAGCAACGCTTGCAGATGTCTCAGCATTATATCGACTGATTATCACTGCTGGCGTGCATGAAGCGCCTTCAATTAAAGTGGCTGAAGCCGCCAAAATTTTGGAAAACACTCAACGTGATGTCAATATCGCGCTGATGAATGAGTTTGCTTTAATTTGCCAACGTGCTGGTATTGATACGCAAGAAGTATTGCAAGCGGCTGGTACCAAATGGAATTTCTTGAAATTCTACCCAGGTTTGGTTGGCGGACATTGTATCGGCGTTGATCCTTATTACCTGACTTTCCGCGCGGAACAGCTTGGCTATCATGCGGATTTGATGATGGCAGCACGTCATATCAACGACAGCATGGGCATTCATATCGCGCAGAACTGTATCAAAATGCTATGCCAAAATGGCGTTGCCGTCGGCAAAGCGACGGTCTTGGTCCTCGGACTAACATTTAAAGAAAACTGTAGCGATACACGCAACACCCGTGTCATTGATATTATTCAAGAACTACAAAGCTTTGGTGTCAACGTTCAAATCGTCGATCCGATTGCGGATGCGGCAGAAGTACGTCACGAATATCAACTTGAGCTGACTGATTTTGCGCAAATCAAACACGCAGATGCCGTGATTGCAGCCGTGAGTCATGACGTATTTAAGGCACTTTCAATCCCGCAACTCAAAGAAAAATGTAACGACCATGCGCCGTTCTTAGATGTGAAAGGGAGCTTTGATCGTGAGGCTCTCACGCAAGCTGGATTCCAAGTTTGGCGTTTGTGATTAACACACAGGTTTAAACAACATTATTCTCATTCACTCATCAGGTACTTTATGAAGAAGCTTCAAGTAAAAATTCTAGACTCACGTATTGGTACAACTTGGCCACTGCCAGCACATGCTACTAATGGTTCGGCTGGCATTGATTTACGTGCGTGCTTAGATGAAGCGATTGTTCTGCAACCAAACGCGACAGTACTGGTCAAAACGGGTATGGCAATCCACATTGAAGATACGGGTTATGCCGGTTTAATTCTGCCACGCTCAGGTCTAGGCCATAAACACGGTATCGTTTTAGGCAACTTGGTTGGACTCATTGACTCCGATTATCAAGGCGAATTGATGGTTTCTGTTTGGAACCGAGGAACCACCGCGTTTACACTTGAACCAGGTGAACGTATGGCGCAATATGTTCTTGTACCAATTATGCAAACATCATTTGACATTGTTGAAGAATTTGTCGAAAGTGAACGTGGTGCAGGTGGTTTTGGGCATACAGGAAGACAGTAAAATTCAGCCCAAAACTGCGCAGCCCATTAATGAACCACATGACGAGGCTTTTTTGGCATAGTGCATTCTAAAAAAGACAAAATGGACGTATTTTCAATGAAGAAAACTGCTAAAGCACCAATACCAGCACCCGCAAAAACAAATAACATGACTGCCAAGTTATTGTCTACAAAAATAGACCATCGTTTTAAGCCTTTAGCTTTACATGTTTCATTGGCGATTGCCGTGGGAATTGGTAGTTATCTACTAACCGATTACTTTGTCGGTAAACAACAATCTCAAGCCGTGGATGCATTTGGTCAGCAAGCAGGCATCCTCATTGATCGTCGTATTGATAATTGGATTGCACAAAGTCACTTACTTGCCCAGCAACCGACCCTAAAATCAGATAGTCAAATCAAAGCCATCATTGGTGTGGATGGCGTATTACCGACCACGTTAAGCTTTGCCGAACAAGACCTCCTCAATCGTACGCATAACGCACCAACGGGTGCTGAAATTACGAAAGTCGGCAATGGTGCACAAGTTACGACAGTCATTGCAATGCCTACTGGCGGCTACCTCATCAGTGAGCGCCCACTTGCGCCGCTGCTGAATGATTTAAATAAGATTACTCCAGAAAATGTACAACTGGTACTTAACCAAAAAATTGGTGATGGTTCCCCATTAGAAGTGGTCGCACTTCATCGTGGACACGATGATTCATTGACAAATGTGCCTCTAAAATCAGTCGGATGGCAATTAAGCATTGCTAAAGCAGATCCAACGGGCACATTCAACCCAATGACCAACCTGCCACTATTGGCGGGTTTATTGACTTTCTTTGGTTGTTTACTGGCGATTTTGGCTTGGTTTTTTGCAAAACCACATCGTCATCCAACGGCTGCAAGCTCAACTTCATACGGCGATCAACTCACAAGTTTAGATGCCATTGCGCAAGAGTTATCACCGTCAACGGCATCAGAAGCCGCACTCCAACCGCCACCCGCCAAAGTTGTTGCAGAAGTCCAAGCACCTGAGTCTACTCCTGAATCCGTTGCACAAATCGTACCTGTGCAGGAAGCACCACAAGCAGCACCCGTGGTGGAAGCAGCAGAATCTGATTTGGATGATCTGTCGTATTTAGATGAAGCAATGGCTACTACCCCACCGCCTGAAAAAAGTAATCTCATGGAGTTTACGCTGGGTAGCGGCGCACTCTTGCCTGAGACCGAATTTTATTTGAGCAAAGGTCTGCCTAAGCATATTTTCAGAGCATATGACATCCGTGGCAAAGTCACTGATCTGACTGCTGAAAGAATGACGCCCATTGCTCGCGCAATCGGTAGCGAACTTCGTGCACGTGGACAAATCGAAGTTGTCGTCGGCTATGATGCGCGCACCACCAGCGAGCAATATGCCAAAATAATGCGTGATGGCTTAGTTGAGTGTGGGCTACAAGTGATTGATATCGGTATGGTACCAACGCCTGTCATGCATTACGCCGCGCGTCAACAGCAAGGTAATGGCGTTATGATTACCGCAAGCCATAATCCAGCTGAATACAATGGCGTGAAATGGCTCATGCAGCAGCAATCTCCGCTTCCAGAAGATATTGATGCCATTTATGACCGTGCTGAAAAGAAAGCCTTTACCGATGGAAAAGGAAAACTTCGTCAGCAATCATTCACAGCAGACTATTTGGATGACATGCTCAATGATGTCATGTTGTCTGAAGACTTAAATGTCGTCATCGATGGTATGAATGGTGTCATGGGAGAAATCGCACAACAAGCCATTGAAACGGCGGGTTGTACTGTTACTGATCTGGATATCAAACCAAATGGTGAATATCCGCATGGTAATCCAGACCCATGTGAACCAAACCGTTTGAGTGAACTCTCACAACAAATGATTATCAGCCAAGCAGATATTGGCTTTGCGTTTGATGGTGATGGCGACCGTATGGTTGCAGTCACCAAAGACGGGACTGTTGTCACCTCAGATCAAATGATCGCGTTATTTTCCATGATGGTTTTGGAATCGAAACCAGGCGCAGATATCGTGTTTGATGTGAAATGTAGTCGTATGGTTTCTCAAACGATCACTGCAAATGGTGGCCGTCCGAACATGAGCCGTAGCGGTAATACTTTTATTCGTCATGCTGTCATGTCCGAAACCAATGATGTTGCATTCGGAGGCGAATACTCTGGCCACTACTTCTTCAACGATGGCCGTGGTCATGCTTCTGATGATGGTTTGTATGCGGCACTTCGACTGATGGAGTGGCTCGGTCAACGTGGGCAAAGTTTAGAAGAAGTCCTGACCACATTGCCTCGCCGCGTGGGAACGCCAGATATTTACGTGCCGCTCGACACGGACTTACCTGAGAATTTCTTTGCAGATCTTTCTATCGACGCCTCCTTGGTTGAAGGGGCAACATTAACCACGATTGACGGTGTACGACTTGATTTTCAGGATGGATTTGGCATTATACGC
The DNA here is from genome assembly GCA_025363155.1 of Moraxellaceae bacterium. Classification (GTDB taxonomy): domain Bacteria; phylum Pseudomonadota; class Gammaproteobacteria; order Pseudomonadales; family Moraxellaceae; genus Aquirhabdus. Next base: position 10,404 of record JANYEL010000162.1, on the reverse strand, counting down.
GCATCAAATACAGGGGCTTTTGCGACCTTGCGTTTTGAGGCTGAAAATGAAATATCGCTCCAAAACATACGCCAAATTTTCCATGATTTAGTGAACAAACACTTACCAAGTTTGGCAGAAAAAATGCCGAGCTAGTCTGTTTTTTCAGAACACTCTTTAACTGAACTTTGAGTAACTCTCCATGCCATTGAACAAAGACCAAGCCCTGAATGTTGCCAAAGTTCTGACCGAAGCGTTGCCCTATATTCAACGCTTCGCGGGTAAAACTCTCGTCGTCAAATACGGCGGCAATGCCATGACTGATCCAGAACTCGAACGCTCATTTGCGCGCGATATTGTCTTGCTTAAAACGGTTGGCATTAACCCTGTCATCGTGCATGGCGGTGGCCCACAAGTGGACAGCCTACTCAAGCAGCTTGGTCGTGTATCTGATCGTATTGATGGTATGCGCGTTACTGATGAGCCAACGATGGAAGTTGTTGAGATGGTTCTGGGCGGCAGCGTCAATAAATCCATCGTCAATCTGATCAATCAAAACGGCGGTCGTGCGATTGGTTTAACCGGTAAAGATGGCAATTTAATTCGCGCCAAGAAAATGTATCTCGACAAGAAAGACTCGGCAGGTCTGATGCAAAAAGTAGATCTAGGTTTGGTCGGTGAAGTCGTTGGGATTAAAACTGACGTGCTCGATTTATTTATGAAGAGTGATTTTATTCCTGTGATTGCGCCGCTTGGTGTCGATGAAGAAGGGAATACCTACAACATCAACGCCGACTTAGTTGCGGGTAAAGTTGCTGAAGCATTAAAAGCTGAAAAGCTGATCTTGCTCACCAACATTCCGGGTGTATTGGATGCTGACAAAAATGTACTCACGGGTCTTACCACCCAAGACGTTGATCATTTGATTGAAACGGGCGTGATTTACGGCGGCATGATTCCAAAAGTCGGTTGTGCGCTTGATGCAGTCAAAGGTGGCGTCATTAGCGCGCACATCATTGATGGTCGCGTACCTCATGCTGCGTTATTGGAAATCTTTACTGATGAAGGTTTGGGTACGCTGATTAGTAATCGGGCAAAGCGGAAGGGTTAAACTAATATGTGGTGCGACGGGCGTTGGCTTATTGCACCCTGCTTCAGCTGGAGTACTTATGGAACAAATAAACAAAATGGCATTTGCTATAGCCGAACTCAGATCAACATTGGACGTTTATAAGGGTTTATTCTTAGAGAAAACAGATGCAGAGGTTCTATTTTCTCGTTTCAATGAAATAGGACATATGCTACATAAATCATTAAGCATCAATCTAATAATAAGTTGCTCGGCACTTTTCGTAGATCCTGACACGTCCTTTGGCGACGAAAATATGTCGTTTCCAAATCTATATAAGAAGCACGGTCAAAAGCTATCGGACGAAGCAGTGAAATTGAGGAGTACAATAGACACTATTGTCATTGATATGAACTTAAGGGTCTTTAGAAATAAGCATGTTGGACATTTTGGCCTGATTGAAAAACTTGGTAAAAAATACGTCGTTAGAAATATCACTACCCAGAACATAGAAGATCTATTAGTCAGCTCTGAAAAAATGTTGAACCTAATAATCAGAGATGCACAATTGTTACCAGCTGGCCACAGTCTAGCCTTTTATACTCCAATTCCTGAGAGTAGATCGCCAAAAAAATTCTTAGCGCATTTGAGCCTCAGCTAACAATCCGCTATCGGCGCGCAGTCCCATTGAGTGCAATAAGCAAAAGCACATTGCACCTACTATCAAACAACAACCTACTTATGACCGCCACTCGAGCCACTATACCCGCCGTAATAACTCGAACCGCTTGAACTTCTCCAACCTGACGACGATGAATTATCATCTGAAATCAAATTAAAGAAGGATATGAAAAATACAATCAACCCACCCCATATCCAGAGTTGACTATCATCAGCTAAATTACTGATAAATGAAGAGTCCCCACCCGACTTCGCAATCATCCACGGTAAAAATATAATTCCAAACTGCGCAATCAGCGTTAAGAAAAATGAACCTGATCCAAACAATAAAATTGGAATATTCACCACCCACAACGCAATACTTAACCACTTAAGAACTGTCTGACTTGTACTGAGTGGCTTATTAACAATTTCTTCTTTAGATGGCTGCTTTTTGCCAAACCATTGGCGCACAATGAAACCATGAACAGGAGTCGATAAACTCCAGTTGATCTCATTTGCATTTTGTTCTGACACTAAAGTATCTAAACCATTTTTATATTCAACAATGAAGTTGGTATCACCAATCTTCACTCGCCAGTTAAACGCACCAACGGCATACAGCACGCGTCCTTGATACGCCCATTGACGCTCCCAACGCTTCCCATTCAGGAAAGCATTGCCGACCTTATCTTCAGGAATTTCATTGAGGACCGTTGTTTTCTGCCAATTTTCTTCGCCAGTATCTACTAACCATAGAAAACCAGACGCCAAGCTATAGAGCAAATATTCCGTCCATAGACTCGATTCATCATCGCTAACTTCTTCCAATTGCATCAAGCCAATGACGACATAAGCATTATTATCAATCGTGGCTTTGTCGCCTAACGATAAGGCCGTTTTGAGGGTGGTTAATTCTTTATGCTTAACCAGTACCTCAGCCTTTTCTTCCCCCATCGCCACTTCGGCGCGGCAGGAAGGACAAACCAAATGCTCTGCCATGCCCATGACGTATGGAATTGGACTGCCACAATTTGGGCATTCGAGGTTGGTGATCTTGCCTTTAATTTTGCCTGTTGTGGATTGGACTTGCTCTACATCGCGAAGCATTTGGAACTTAAGCGCGCTTAGCGTAACGGCTTTACCATCATAAACCAATGGAGGATAACCATCGGTATAATCAAGCGAAAGGAAGCGTGAGCCAAAACGTAAATCGGCGACCGAGGTCTGCCATCCATTACCAACCACAAAAGGCAGCTCGCCCTGCCCGCCTGTACATGAGGCAGTGCGTTGATCGGTCACACGAAAACTAACCGACTGATAAACGATAATTTGATTAATGGTCAGTGCTTTAAAAAGCGGTGCGCCCTCTAAATGCCCTGCCGCACGTGTGATGACATATTGCCCTGATGCATCAGATAGCCAGCCATTGCTGCCATCATCAAACTGAAGATACCATTCGTTCCAAAAACCATCAGGATAATGCAGTTGAATGCGACCAATCAGGCTAAAACCCACCTCATCAAGTACGCCACTACTACCGATTTGAAACGGTGAATAATCTTCAAGCACCGCCGTCATTTTGCCTTGATCGCGCACACTATATTTTTCGCGCAACACGGTCGTTTGGCAGTATTCACAGACCGCCATGACCGATGCAGACGAACGAAATGGCACTTGCGCGCCGCAACTTGGGCACGCTGTGCTGAACACCAAAACCGCTTTCTTAACCGGTGGTGTATTACCCTGAGGATTATTCGGATCACTCATACGGACAACAACTCTTTAATTCGATAGAGATTTAAGGATGTCCGCTTTGGTACTTTCAAAATCGACTTGAGTAATCAGACCTTGATCAAGTAATGCTTTTAATTGGCTTAAACGTGAGACCAAATCAACGGGTGCTGCGGCAGCTGGAACAGGCTGTGCTGGCGCTGGTGCTTGTTGAGCCGATTGCGTAGCATTTTGAATTGCGCCCGTCATGATTTGACCCATGCCAAATCCAGCCGCCATACCCGCGCCAATGCCAGCAAGACCGCCTTCATTTTGTGCCGCAAGAGGAATTGAAGCAGCGACTTGATACTGAGTGAATTTATTCAAATCACCCATCATGCCCATTGAAATACGGGTATCAATCGCTTTTTGCAGGTCCTCTGGCAATGAGATGTTTTCAACAACAAATGCATCTAATTTCAAACCATAACGTGCAAACAGCGGGGTCATTGTCTGTTTCAGTTGCTCGCCCATGACACCTTGATTAGCGGCCAAATCAAGAAATGGAATGCCACTCGAAGCAATGCCACTGCTGATATTTGAAACGATTAAATTACGCAGTTGCGGCTCGACTTGATCATTGCTATAGCTAGGATTCGCACCTGTGATTTCTTGATAAAACGCTTTAGCATCTTCAATTTGGTAGGAATACATCCCGAAAGCACGTAGACGTACCATATCGAAGTCTTTATCGCGCAAAGTAATCGGTTGCGCTGTGCCCCATTTACAACCTAATTGCAAACGAGTGCTAAAGAAGAAGACGTCCGATTTAAAGGGTGATGCAAACAACTTATCCCAGTTTTTTAAGTTGGTTAACACTGGCAAAGTCTGCGTGGTCAGCGTATGTAAACCTGGTGAGAACACATCGGCAACTTGGCCTTCATTCACAAACACAGCGATTTGGCTATCACGCACGGTGAGCTTGGCACCATTTTGAATTTCGTTATCCTGCATCGGATAGCGCCACATCAGAACGCCATCGTCCTGCTGATCCCACTCAATAACGTCAATAAACTGCTTACGAATAAATGAACCAATACCCATGATGCGCTCCCTTTTTAAACTCTAAAATTTAGTATTTTTTAACTTGTTAATATGAATCAAACTACTAATCACTTACGATAAACATCCCGCATTTAATATGCCCAGCGCTAAACCAATCGCACCGACAAAACCACCAACCGCCACATTATTATCCAGAATTTGTTGCTTGAGATTCGGAATTAAACAAGCAGTAATAATATAGCCTAAAAGTTGCACAATCATGGCTGCCGTTGCCCAGCCAATAAAACCGATCAAACTCGTGTGATAAACCGCACAAGCCGCTAGCGTGAGTGCAAAACCAATCAATGCGCCAGCAAAACTCAGCGTCGCAGCACTATTGCCCGCACGCACAAGCGCCAGCTCACCATAAGGCGTAAATATCATATAAATAATTGAAAAAATAAATAAAAATAAAATACCACTGGTTAAATACAGTAGATAATTCACCAGAAACGGCGTGACAACATGCCCAAACTCTTGTCCGAACTGTGCGACTTCTTGCATAGTGATGCCATCCATTACTCTAATTATTCGCTACGAATCCCACGATTCACAACTGTTTTTTCCACATCTGTCGGTGCAAATAGTGCAATTAAGTATTCAAATAATTGCTCGGCTTTGGCTCGATTTTCACCGGTATGATTACAGACATAGACGTCCAACGTGACATAGCCGCCCTCGCCTTGTTCAGGCCAAGTATGCACTGCGACATGCGATTCCGCCAGTAGCACAACACCAGTCACCCCGACTGGCTCGAACTGATGAAACCGTACGCCGACCACCTGCATATTGGCATGCTGAACGGCTGCGACTATCTCAGGTTCTAATGCCACTAAATCGGTCAAAATCTCTGTTTTACATTGGCAATGATACAGATCAGCAATCAGGTGTATCCCTTTCATATTATTCGTCCTGCCGCTTGCCATCCCCACCAACTTGCTTCTTCAAAAATGGAATACCCAGATAAATCACTATGGGCAAATGTGACCTTCTGATCGGCATCGCGTAGCGCAAGCAAGCCCTTTTGGGATAGGTAGCCTTTCACTGGCGCACTCATCGCATGACCACGCATCATGATCTCCACCCCAGCGACACAGGGCCACAAATCCGTTCCATAAACTTTAATCACATCCTGTATACCTACATCCAACAACTCATGCACGCTCGCTTTTTGCATCCATGCCCGCGCACTTTCTGGCGCTTGATCAGCAAATGAATGATACGCCGTAAACACCGAATGTGATGGTCGTGCGACACGGATTAATTGCTGCGGTGCTGTCACATAACCAAGGCTTTTACTGCCATAGACGAGATTTTCCCATGATAAAGGCACATCGCCAACCTCACGTGGAAAACCATTCAGCCAAACATTCGACACCAACCACGGCACATGCGGCAATATATCCTGAGTGACGTCAAAACCATAGTCTTTTAACTGTGGAAACACATGTTTAAGCACATGCAGCGGCATCGCACAAATCGCCCGCTTCGCACGAATCAGCGTGACTTTGCCCTGCATATCCGTAGACCAAACTTCTACACCATGACTGGTTTCAACCAACCGAATTGCGGCTTGGGGGAGTTGTTGTGCCAGACTCGCTTGCGACAACTGTTCAGCCAAAGGATTTAAACCCGCACCCCATGTCAGTAGCGAAGTTTGATGATCTTTCTCACTGTCATGCACCCGACTTGCAAAATAATGAATCCCCGCCCATGCCGAAACCTTGTCACTACCAAAACCATAGTCATCACGGCAGCTATAATCCAAAAACCAACGTAATCCTTCTGAGATATATCCTTCACGATTCAGCCATTGGTCAAAAGTCATCGTATCAAGTTTTCGCCACTCGGCGTCTTGCGATGAGAGAGCGATGGGAATAGCAAATAGTATTTTTCCATCTGAACCACATTTGCCTTTTAAGCTATTTACTAACGCCAAAAATCGTTGTTGTTGAATAGAATCTTCCGAGCCTTTTTTCGCAGGCGGCATCACCGTATCATGCCAATACTGTTTGCCGCCTAACCACAATCGTTCATCTGGTGCATGCACCACACAGCGCTCATCGTAGCTATTCACATCACCTAAATTCTGCCCTTGGAGAATACCAAATGCACGCAGCATCTCTTGGACATGCGTCGATTCTGGCGTCGGAAATGGCAAATAATGCGCACCGCGCGGATAACTCACATCTTGCCATTTTCCGCTGCTGGCATTACCATATTGCTCGAAGCCTTGCAGCAATAAGAAGTCTTTAAATCCCGCTTGTGCCAGTCGCCAGCCTGCTGTTAAACCTGCTACGCCGCCACCTAAAATTATCGTATCAACGCATCGTTCACTGCTTGGCGTCGGCAACGCATTTCCAGCATCACGTGCAAAGTGATGTCCTTGCTTCATACCTCCATCAAGCACTTTGACAGGCAGCCACGGAGGTATCACCGACCATGACGGCCAGCGACAACCCGCCATTAAACTACTGGCTGCTGCAAATCCGAGAAAGTGACGACGATTCATGCAAATGGCTCAAACTGAAACACGAAATATCCTTATTGATAAATTATTGTAGGGGCTACCCTTGTGGTTGCCCGCTTTTGACGTTGTCTGGGAATTTGATTAGGGCGACCACAAGGTTAGCCCCTACGCAAAATTCAAAAAATCAACGAATCACATTACCCCAATCTTGTTGGAAATAATGCACCAACTGCTGATTATTCAACTCATTCGGCAACACATCCCAGCGCTTCATATCAGGCGGAAAGTGAAACATTGCTGAGGTCGTATCTTTATCCAAAAATGTCATCGGTAAACTGTATTGTGTCGGCGGCTGATAACTCGGTGTTTTCGAACCAATAATAAAGCCCCACTCGCCAAACGATGGAACCAGCGCATGATATGGCGTGGTAAAGAAACCAGCTTTCTCTAATGTCGCAGCCACACACCAATACGATCGCGGCGCGTGATAAGGTGAAGTCGATTGCACCACGACTAAACCATGTTCCGACAAATGCCGCGAAACCAAACGATACATCGGCACCGAATACAACTTACCTAAACCAAAGTTTGACGGATCAGGAAAATCAACAATGATCGCGTCATATACATCGGCATTTTGTTCAAGCCAACGCGCAGCATCATCGTTAATGACCGTCACGCGAGGATTCAGAAACGACTTCTGATTTAGAGTCGTCAATTCAGCATTAGTGGAAAATAGCTTGGTCATCGCAGGATCTAAATCAACCAGCGTCACATGATCAATATTCTGATAGCGCAACACTTCACGCAGTGCCAAACCATCGCCACCACCCAAGATCAACACACGCTTTGCCCACGGCATGGTTGCCAAAATCGGATGCACCAGCGCCTCATGATAGCGATGCTCATCACGACTAGAGAACTGCAAATTGCCATTAATATAAAGGCGTAAATCATCCTTCCATTTGGTAATGACGAGGCGTTGGTATTGCGTGGTTTTGGCATAAATTACGGGGTCGCCAAACAGTACGCCCTCAGACCATTTCACCAGTTTATCCGACATAGCAAAACCGACAAGCAAAACAAGCATGCAAAAAATCGTGCGATTATATAACGGTCTGATTTTGGGAATTTGCTCGCGAAACTGCCAAGCCGTCCAACCCGCAATGCCTGCATTAAACAAACCAAACAAGAGTGCTGAACGGGCTAGACCTAATTTCGGCGCGAGTATGAGTGGAAATAATAAAGACACTGCCAATGCACCGAGATAATCAAACGTCAGCACCTTACTAACTAACTCACTGAACTCGGTTTTGCGCTGATTGAAAATTCGCATCACCAGCGGAATTTCCATACCAACTAAGATGCCAATAATCAACACCAACGCATAAAGCACCACGCGAAACGGCATCGACAGCCAAGCAAAAATGACGAATAAGAAAGTCGCCGACAACCCGCCAATCAAACCGACTAATAACTCAACTTCGATGAAGCGCTGGAGTACATCTTCATCTTTGATGTATTTCGACAAGTGCGAACCGATACCCATCGCAAAAAGATAGGTGCCAATAATCGTCGAGAATTGAAGGATCGAATCGCCCAACAAATAACTAGCAAGCGCACCCGTAATCAACTCATACGCTAAGCCACACGACGCCACCACAAACACGGAAATGATCAGTGCACGGTCTATTGCCAAATGATGTTTGGACTGATTTGGGAATGGGGTTGGCTCAGTTGGAATCATTGCAAAAACAGATCGATATAAAGTAGGCAAAAGAATATCAGGTTCATCGTGCCGCGGGCTCAATTCGCAGCGGAATATTTTTCAGTGGAAACTGAACTTTGCGCCTAAATTGGCAAAAAAGCCGATTTCCCCTTCAATATTGGCAACAACGATCATTGTTGCCAACCACTGCATCCGATTAACTAGCGCACACACAAGTCATCGATGCGAAGTCTTTTGACGCGCAGATTTGAACGCCCAATTGCATTTAATGTTTTTTTGAAAAGTGCCGCAACCGCTCAAGCTTAGGAAGCTCTTTAATGTCTACTCTCGCTCGTCCAATCGATCCAATGATTCCGCGTAAACTATTTAACTCGGATCACGAAGCCTTCCGCACCACAGCACGCCGCTTCTTTGAACAAGAAGTCATGCCAAACATTGAACGCTATGAACAGCAGCAACACGTCGATCGTGAACTTTGGAATAAAGCAGGTGAACTCGGTTTACTCTGTGCAACCATGCCAGAAGAGTTTGGCGGTTCAGGCGTAGATCGACTGTACAGCATGATCCTGATTGAAGAGCAAGGTTATGCGATGGACTCAAGCAGCGGCATGTCATTGCACTCTGATATCGTTGCCAACTACATCAACAACTTTGGTAACCATGAACAAAAACTCGCTTGGTTACCCAAAATGGCGACTGGCGAAATCGTTGGTGCCATTGCAATGACTGAGCCAGGTACAGGCTCTGATTTACAAGGCGTCCGCACCACTGCGGTTTTGGATGGTGATGATTACATCGTTAACGGTTCAAAAATCTTTATTACCAATGGCTACCTCTGTGATATGGCGGTTGTTGTGGTCAAAACAGGCAGTGGTGAAAAAGGCTCAAGCAACCTATCACTGCTCATCATGGATGCCAAAGCACAGGGTTTTACCAAAGGTAAACCACTGAATAAAGTCGGTATGAAAGGGCAAGATACTTGCGAACTGTTCTTTGATAATGTCCGTGTGCCAAAATCCAACCTGCTCGGCATGGAAGGCATGGGCTTCCTCATGCTGATGAAAGAATTAGCATGGGAACGTCTCATGGTTGCAATCATCTGCCAAGCGGGTTCTGAAGCCGCATTTGCCCAAACTGTGAAATATGTCAAAGAACGCAAAGCCTTTGGTAAAACAATCATGTCATTCCAAAACACTCGTTTCAAACTTGCTGAAATGCGCAGTGAAATCGATATGGGTCGTGTCTATGTTGATCGATGTATGGAAATGCAACTGACGGAAAGTTTAGCGATTGAAGCCGCCGCCGCTGCAAAATATAAACTCAGTGACATGTTCAGCAAAGTGGTCGATGAATGCGTTCAATTGCATGGCGGTTACGGCTATATGCTGGAATACCCAATTGCCCGCGCCTACATCGACAACCGCGCAAACCGCATCTATGCAGGCACCAATGAAATCATGAAAGAATTGATTTCTCGGACGTTGTAATAATATGAGATAAAAAAAGCCCGCTAATGATAAGCGGGCTTTTTCATTAACAATGTCCCGTCCTAAATAAGGTTGACACTTTCTAAACTTGAATTTGGAGAGTGTTATGAAAACAAAGATTAAGCGCAGTCAGCGAGATTACAGCCTAGCCTTTAAATTAGCAGTTGTAGATCAAGTTGAAAAAGGCGAAATG
>JANYEL010000097.1 GCA_025363155.1 Moraxellaceae bacterium | reverse complement strand
AAAATCAAAATAATGTCTGCGCAATCATTGTTGAACCGTTGGTCCAAGGTGCGGCTGGCATGAAAATGTATCCGCCGATATATCTAAATTGGCTACGCGATCTTTGCGACCGCCTAAACGTACATTTGATCTTCGATGAAATTGCGGTTGGATTTGGTCGCACAGGGACGATGTTTGCGCATGAACAAGCTCATGTGGCTCCTGATTTTTTATGCTTATCTAAGGGTTTAACGGCAGGTTATTTGCCGATGTCCTGCGTGATGACCACAGATGATGTTTACCAAGCTTTTTATAGTGCTGACGTGACGCGTGGATTTCTACATTCACATAGCTTTACGGGTAATCCATTAGCTGCACGTGCCGCCCTCGCCTCACTGGATATTTTTCAACAAGAAAATACCTTGCATAAGAATCAAGCATTGATCGCGACTTTGCAAAAAGCGTTAGCGAAATTAAACGGTCATCCACATATTCGCCAGATTCGCCAAACAGGCATGATCGGCGCGTTTGAACTCGTGCAAGCCAATGGTCAACCATATCCTGCACATGAATCGCGTGGACGCTTCATTGCAAAATTTGCGATGAGTAAAGGTATCCTGCTGCGCCCAATTGGACACAATGTTTATATTATTCCGCCTTACTGCATTACGGCTGAAGAAATTGAACAAGTCATTGAAGTGGCTCGTTTGGCGATTGAGTGGGCAGTGATGCAACCGATCGAATTTAACCCTAAAAATATTACGGAAAATCTTTCATTACCATGAGTCGTTTTTACGCAGATATTCCACTCAGCATCGATATCATCATTGAATTACCCGAAATGGTTTTTCATCATTGGACCCGTGTACTTCGAGCAAATGTCGGTGATCAAGCCACTTTTTTCAATGGTTTTGGCGGCGAATATGACGTCGAGCTCATTCAAATCAACAAGAAAGATGCCAAAGCACGCGTGCTGAGCTTCAATCCTATTGATCGCAGCGAGCCTTATTTTGTCACGCTGGGTCAAGTGATGAGCAAGGGCGATCGCATGGATTATGCCATTCAAAAAGCCACAGAAATGGGTGTTGGTACAATTCAACTGCTCACCAGCGAACGCTGCGAAATGCGCCTCAAATACGACCGAGATCAAAAGAAAATAGACCATTGGCAACAAGTGGCGATTGCTGCATGCGAACAATGCGGACTGAATCGAGTACCAAAAATTCTGGCGCCGTTATCACTAGAAGAGTGGCTAACTCAAACAAGTAGCGAACTCAAATTAGTACTCGCGCCAATTGATGCGCCAAACCCATTACCCAACGCCTTACCTTCGACAATCAGTCTTTTAATCGGTGCTGAAGGCGGATTAAGTGATACAGAAATAGAACAAGCCGAACTCGCTGGTTTTGTAAAATGGCAAATTGGGAATCGCGTTCTCAGAACTGAAACAGCACCTGTTGTCGCATTGGCTCAACTGATGACGCATTCCATCTAAAGCTATAAAAATACGATCAGAATAAATAAGAAACAAAAGCAAATTTCTATTCTCACACACTCGCTATAAAGCAATAAAGAAGTGTTTTAATTGAAAATAACTATTTCTCTTTTCCGAAACATAAGGCACAATCCATAGGATAAGAATAGTCGATTCGTTGAGAAACGTGCAGCAACTCTTAACAATCGCAGGAGCACTGAATGTCAGGATATGATGAGCAAAGTATTCTAAAGCACCGCATTTGGCGGATGCAGATACAGAACACGCGTGCGCATCAAGTACTGCTGTTGTTTTCATTGTTAAGCCTTGTCTTATTAGCATTCTTTTTCTATCAGCGTTTTTCATCTATCGACGACAACCTACTCGCAGGTTGGACAGTTGTTTCAATTAGTATTATTGCAATTGCGGCCGCTTTTAATAATCACTTAAACAATCAGGGGCGACAAATCTCGCCTAAACTCATGGATATTTATCTGTGGGTACTGACTGCCGTTTTAGGTGGTGTTTTTGCAGCGGGTCATATCCTACTTCACGGCAATGTTGCGCCGTTTGGTGGACGCGGTGTTGTCAACATAACGCTCAATTTATTTGGTTTGATCCTGTTGTTTTCGCATATGTTAGCGCTAATTTGCTACACAGATCGTTTTCGTCTTTTTTGTACCTTCGTGATCATCAGTACCTCACCTTTGATCGCGTTTCAGTTCACGCAAAGTGCTGCGGACAATATCTTTAAGCCACATAATCTTTTGGCTGACTTCTATTTGTTCTTTATGCTTTTTTGCGGTTATAAGCT
>JANYEL010000084.1 GCA_025363155.1 Moraxellaceae bacterium | reverse complement strand
CATTTCTTTGATCCAGTACGACCACTGACATCGTTGACACCGACAGAAACAACGGCAACTTCAAACGATTCTGATGGCGCTTTTTTTAGTGATTCGAGAACATCTTTTGCAGTATGTCCAGTTGTGGCATTCAGCTTCCATGACACATGAAACTCAGCACCCAACTTCGTAATCAATTGACCTGACAAGGCTTCTTGCTGTGTTGCTACACCTACCCCAGCTGCTGCAGAATCACCAACGATGAATACAGCGAGTTTTGAGCCCGATCCTTCCACGCCAAATCGAGCGCCGTCAGCTTCGGGCAATATCGGAGTAATACGTTTAACGTAACGCGCTTGCGCGATGAGAACTGGAACTAAGCCAAGTGTTGCGAGTTGGTATTTCATAACGTTGAATGCTTACTCTGATATGCCGTTCTGAAATGAACGTTAGCGCGACAAATACCTCGTCATATCCTCAATGCCTTTCAACGTCATCGGATACATCTTGTCTTCGAAGGTTTGTTTAATTGCCGCAATCGTTTGGGTGTAATGCCAATAGCCTTCAACTTCAGGATTCAGCCACGCCGTCTTACTGAAATGCTGACGCACGCGGTTTAACCACACCACGCCTGCTTCATTATTGGAATACTCAACCGAACCACCATTACTCATCAACTCATACGGCGCCATGCTGGCATCACCGACAAAGATCACGCGATAATCTTTGCCATAGGTATGCAACAAATCATAAGTATCTATACGACTGGTAGTGCGCCGTAAATTATCTTTCCACACATAGTCATAGAGGCAGTTATGGAAATAGAAAAATTCTAAGGTCTTAAACTCCGATTTTGCCGCACTAAACAGTTTTTCACACAGTTCAATATGCGCATCCATTGACCCGCCAATATCAAACAACATTAAAACTTTAACGCGATTTCGACGCTCTGGAATCATTTGAATATCGAGCATGCCGTGACGAGCAGTCATATCAATCGTGCCACCAATATCTAACTCTTCCGCAGCACCTTGACGCGCAAAACGACGCAGACGACGCAACGCAATTTGCATCTGACGTGTGCCAAGAATTTGTTGGTCATCGAGATTTTGATATTGACGTTGTTCCCAAACTTTCACCGCTGATTTCTTACGGCTTGGACCACCGATGCGCACGCCTTCAGGATGATCACCATACGCACCAAACGGCGAAGTGCCACCCGTACCAATCATCTTGTTTCCGCCCTGATGTTTCTTGTGCTGTTCGCGCAGACGCTCTTCCAGCATTTTCATCAGTTCTTCGAGTGATCCTGCTTTTTCTAATTCTGCACGTTGTTCCGGTGTTAAATTTTTATCAAGTAATTCTAATTTCAGCCACTCTTCTGGAATGTCTTTCAAGCCACCCAACGCACCAGTAATATCAAACGAATCTATGCCATCAAAATAAGCTTTCATAGCCCGATCAAACTTATCGAAATGACGCTCGTCTTTCACCATACATAAGCGAATCAAACGATAGAGCGCCTCACGATCAGCAAAAACAATCCCCGCTTGCAAAGCCTTATTCAGGTCGAGCAGCTCGCGTGTGCTGACGGGCACACCATATTTCTTTAAGGTATAGAATAAATTGACAAACATGGTGCTTAATCTCTCGAAGCCAATTCAATGCAGGGTGAGACTTTAGTTATCTTAAAGTCAAAAGCAAATCATCCCTTACCCTCCTTTTCCTAAGGAGGGGACTACTTTGGCTTCGCCAAAATAGAAAAACGCCTCCCTTTGCAAAGGGAGGTTGGGAGGGATTTTGCTTTTTATCGTCTCGTCATAAAAGCTAAACGTTCAAGTAAATGAACATCCTGCTCATTCTTAATCAATGCACCGTGTAGCGGTGGAATCGCCGTTTTTGGATCACGATTGCGCAACACTTCTTCTGGCATATCGTCAGCCATCAACAGTGTGAGCCAATCAATCAATTCGCTGGTTGAAGGTGGTTTTTTTAAACCAGACACTTGGCGCAACTTGAAGAAAATTTGTAATGCTTCGCTAACCAATGTTTCTTTAATATCAGAAAAATGCACGTCAATAATTTGACGCATCGTAGCTTCATCTGGAAAATCAATGTAATGGAAGAAACAACGACGCAAGAATGCATCTGGAAGTTCTTTTTCATTGTTAGAGGTGATGATCACCACAGGACGATTGATCGCACTAATGGTCTGACCCGTTTCATAAACGTGGAACGCCATACGGTCTAGCTCATGCAGCAAGTCGTTTGGAAACTCAATATCAGCCTTATCAATTTCGTCAATCAACAAGACAACGCGCGTAGGCGCAGTGAATGCATCCCACAATTTGCCTGGTTTGATGTAATTGGCAATGTCATACACCTTGTCTTCGCCAAGCTGACTGTCGCGTAAGCGAGAAACTGCATCGTATTCATACAACCCTTGCTGCGCCTTGGTTGTTGATTTGATGTTCCACGTAATTAACTCCATCCCCAAGCTCGTCGCCACTTGCTCTGCCAGTAAGGTTTTACCTGTACCAGGTTCGCCTTTAATCAATAATGGCTTTTGCAACACGCGGGCAGCATTGACTGCTTGCTTGAGTGCTTCGGTCGCAATGTACTCAGAGGTACTTTGAAACACACGATTATCAGACTGATTTTGAATAACTTGCGTCATAAAAATATTTCCATTCACATCAATATATTAAACATTCACTTTTTAAACTTTAACTGGTGACCTTAAACACGCTGCTGGCGCAAACGCTGGATCAAGAATCCAACTAAGAAGCCTAGTCCAAGCACAATTAGTATTGGCAACAAACTCGATAGAATCAGCTCTTTATCTTTACTAATCACACCAAAAAGCAAGCCAATGGCTGCTGGCGCAATTTGACCATTTTCGCCTTCAGTCACTGTCGGCGCTAAAAGAAAAGCAAATAAAGCTAACCAGCCCATACCACCAAATGGATGTGGTAAAGGACGCATCACCTGACGCCACAGCCAGAGGGCGACGCCGCTGCCTGCTAAATAAACGATCACTGCTAACCAGTATTCTGCTGCGCTATCCATTTCGTTTTACTCGCTTCTCAATTACTTTTTTAGGCGTAGTTTATGCGCCGCGTAGACCTTCAGGCGCAACAGCATTTGGAGAAATCAAACCTTCAGGCGGTAATTGCAGATAATAACCTTGCCCTGACAATGCTTCGATGACATCGAGTACAGGTACGCGCGCTAATTTGCGTTCAGCAGTTAGTTCTAAACGCATCGTAAATGTCGGGCGACCAAACGCACGTTTCAAAGCGTCAGAAATTTTAACTAACGGCTCGCCCGTAGTCGCATCTTGCTGAAGAACTGTCACGTCAATGTCCAGTTTAGCAGGCACATACAAATACATTCCCTCGCGGGTACTCGCTCGATAAATATCACAAAACATGGTGCAATTCTTTGGCTATTAATAAGGGTTAAGCATACACGAACAACAACACAGTGCGTTGACTGTCATTGACTGTTCAGTTTAGATTTGGTCTTTTTTTGACTAACTGATGAATGTCACACCGATTCCACAATAAAAAAACTAATGTGGAATCGGTGCCATTTCTACCGCAATGATATCTTTGTGATGATTCAGTAATCCAAGAATTGGACGCGTGAGTACTTCGTAACGCCAGCCCAATAAATTCCGTGGCAAATCGGCTTCGTTTCCATCTTTTGCAATATGGCTAAATAACGCAGATAACCATTTTTTTCGGAGTAATACATCAACAGGAACTTGAGTTTCCACACTGACTTGGGCAGTAAACGCTGAAATCTGATCAGTTAAATCAGTATTACGTTGACGATAGGTTCGATGAATTCGCATCGGCCACTGCGACTCTTCAGGTAAATAATGAATCAAATCCAAAATCGTTTTGCCATGCTCGCGCATAATCGCTGGCTTCAGATCTTTAATTTTATTGAACTGAAATTGACTGGTTGGTTGCTGATCTACTAAATCCAACATCGTGCTATTTTTTAGAATAAAACTGCGGGGCTGGTTCGTCGCATATGCAATCTGTTCACGCCAGACACATAATTGCTGCAATTGCGCCAGCTGTTTGCGCGTATGCCTAAACGTACCGACATCCATATAGATATCTGCCATGACGGTATCAGTCGCCACATCACGCGCATAGTTCATACAATCTTCAAGCACAGCCTCAAGCAACCCACGATCATTCAAATCGCTTTGAATTTGTCTCGCCAAGGCAGGTAAATGAATTACGTCGTTTGCCGCATAATGAAGCTGCTCAGGGCGCAGTGGTCGTGCAAGCCAATCCGATCGAGTTTCACCTTTATCAATTTGAATACCCAGTATTTGATCGAGTGCTTGCTGATAACCAATTTGTAAACCGAAACCCAAAAACGACAATCCGACTTGGGTATCAAAAATATTATCCAGCGGCTTTTGCTTAGAATAGTAATGAATCAGATCTAAATCTTCACCGCACGCATGGAATACATTTTGACGCGCATTAAACACTAAGAGCCACAAGTCGCTCAAATCAAGCGTTTGTCCATCGAGTACATAAATTTTATCGTTGACGTTAATTTGCAATAAACCTAAATACGGCCATAGCGTATTGGTTTTAATAAACTCTGTATCTAACGCATAGCTATCCGTATGCGCCATTTCTGCATACAGTGCACCGAGCTGATGCTGCTCTGTCAAATACTCAAACATAAATCTATTCGTCCGTGATTTCTATAATGTGCAACGTGCTTAGATGTTCAAATCCAACCAACCTTGGCAGGTTTTTGATATCCGTATTAAGCAACGTTAGCGTACTGTCAGACGATATTGTAACGCCTGACTCAAAGTATGACTGTCCACATACTCAAGCTCTCCGCCTTGCGGAACACCTTGAGCGATGCGGGTAATTTTTAACGGTGACGTCCGACCGTTTTGTTGGCTGACATCTTGCCAAGCCGCTTGCAAATAATGTGCCGTCGCTTGTCCTTCGACTGTCGCATTGGTTGCAAGAATTAACTCTTCGATGGGTTCAACCTTTAACCGTGACATCAGTAAAGGAATCCCAATTTCTTCTGGTCCAATGCCATCAAGCGGTGATAAATGACCGCCTAAGACAAAGTATTTACCGCGAAAACTACCACTTTGCTCAATCGCCGCCACATCCGCTGGCGACTCAACCACACAGAGCAAGGTCTGATCACGTGAACTTGATGAACAAATATCACAGACCTCTGATTCAGCCAGTGAACGGCAGACAGTGCAATGTTGTATATGTAACACCGCATCGTTCAACGCATGCGCAAGCGCTTGTGCACCAGTCCGATGCCGCGCCAACAATTGCAGCGCAATCCGCTGTGCAGACTTCGGCCCAACACCAGGCAAAATCCTTAAACGTTGAACGAGTTCATCGAACTTTGGGCTAAACATGATTGAATAATCGTGTATGCAATTGTTTGAACTTAACCAAACATTCCGCCTAGACCAGGTGGTAATCCTGTACCCGCTGTGGTCGCGTTTAACTTAGCCTCAGAAATTGCTTCAGCTTGACGTGTTGCATCATTGATTGCAGCAGCGATCAAATCCTCAATCATATCGGCTTCATCTTTCAGTAATTCTGGATCAATTTGGATACGCTTAACCACAAAACGCGCAGTCATAGTCACTTTAACTAAGCCGCCGCCTGCTTCTGCATGCACTTCAGTTTGAGCTAATTCTTCTTTGGTTTTTTTAACCTTAGCTTCCATGTCTTTTTGCATTTTTTGTGCTTGCTGCATCAGCATATTGATGTTCATTCAATTCTCCATGAAGACTGTTGTATCGCAAAAACCAACTATTAATTTGGGTGTGATTATATCTGGTCTTGCCTGCATTCCCATCATAAAACGACAAATAAAAACTACAGAGATCCTAATAAAAAAGCCACTTTGTTAGACGAAAAAGTGGCTTTCTTACATTTCAATACAATAACGATCAAACAATAAGCGAATCCAATCCGCGCGCCAAATCGGCTTTGATGTCATCGATATCCTCAAGACCCACAGCAATTCGAATTAAACCTTCGGTAATACCCGCAGCAGCTTTTGCTTCTGCAGTCAAACGACCATGTGTCGTCGTCGCTGGATGGGTAATCGTCGTTTTGGTATCGCCTAAATTACCTGTGATCGACAGCATTTTTGTCGCATCAATGACTTTCCAAGCAGCCGAGCGACTATTATCCTGACCATCAATTGCTTTCACTTCAAAAGACACAATGCCACCAAAGCCGCGTTGTTGGCGTTTTGCCAATTCATGACCAACATGACTCGGTAACCCACTGTAATACACTTGTTTAACCGCTGGATGTGCATGTAGCCACTCTGCAAGTTTCAATGCACTCGCAGAATGAGCATCCATCCGCAAACGTAACGTTTCCATGCCCTTCAAGAAAATCCAAGCATTAAAAGGACTCATTGATGGCCCAAGCGTACGTGTCACAAGGAAAATTTCTTCCAATAACTTCGCGCTACCAACAACCGCACCGCCCAATGCACGACCCTGTCCGTCTAAATATTTAGTCGCAGAGTGAATGATTAAATCCGCACCAAACTTTAACGGCTGCTGTAAGGCTGGCGTACAAAAGCAATTGTCGACCACAAACAAAATATCGTACTTATGCGCGAGTGTAGACAATGCCTCAAGATCAGCAATTTGAGATAATGGATTACTCGGTGTTTCGCAGAAAAATAACTTGGTATTACCAGCCTGAATCGCCGCCTCCCATTCATCCAAATTAGTTAAATCGACAAACGTTGTCGATACACCAAACTTACGCATGTATTTATCAAACAAGCCCACAGTCGTACCAAACACTGCACGCGAGCACACTACATGATCGCCAGCCGACAAAAATGCCATTGCCGTTGATAAAATCGCTGCCATGCCTGAAGCCGTTGCCACACAACGCTCGCCGCCTTCCAGTGCAGCCAAACGTTGTTCGAACGCACGCACTGTTGGATTGGTAAAGCGTGAATAAATATTGCCTTCGGTTTCACCACTGAATACTTTTTCCGCCTCGGAAGCACTGCCATAAGTAAATGATGACGTTAAAAAAAGCGGCTCACTATGCTCACCTTCATGCGTCGGCGAATGCCCCGTGCGAATTGCGATGGTATCGAATGACAACTCTGACTCTGCTGCGTGTGGTAAATCTTTCATTTAACTGCTCATGCTCACAAATTTATTAGGTAAGAATGCAAAAGTTGCATATTAAATTAGGGTCTTAGATTATCGCGAAAATTGATTGAACCATTGTGAAAGCCCCGCGTAAACACGTCAAGAACAATCTCGAATGCTTTTGCCGCAGAACAGCTGATTGACATTAATTGCATCACTTTAAAAAATTTGACCACATCACAGCGCACTTTTTATTGTTAAACTTGTTGTATTAGAAATTTTATAAAGATTGATGACGTCTCATAACAGTTGCCAAATGAGCCCCTGTTTAAACCACACGTAGTCAATTGAAACTACATTTAAGATGAAAAACTCGGAGTTGCAGTAAATGTCATCGATGCGTATACAACATTCATTAAAAAAATTAGCTAAATCAACTCAGCTAACCAACCTCCGCGATCGTTTATTTCACACTGAAACGCTAATCCAAGCAGGCAAAACACCTTTTATCGTCATCTCAGAAGACGTACAAAAACAAGGTCTCGTCAAGCTGCGTCACTATCCAGCACTCGAAGGTTATCCAACCATTCACCGCGTGCCACTGGTGATTGTTGCCCCACTTGCAGTTAACATGTTGATCTATGATCTATTCCAAAACCGCTCACTGGTTCGATTTTTACTAGAACAAGGATTTTCGGTTTACATGTTGGACTGGGGTACACCCACTCGCAAGCATGCGCGTTATAATTTTGAAGAATATGTCCTCAACTTCATGCCGAAACTGCTTGAACAAGTCAGACAACACAGTGGACAACAGCAACTCTCGCTACACAGCTGGAGCATGTCTGGTGTCTTCGCCATACTCTATGCAGCAGCAACCCAAGACCCAAATATCAAAAATTTGATTGTGCTCGGTACGCCCGTCGACTCCTATCGTTCTGGGGTAAATGGCGAACTATTTCGCCGCGCTGGCAAAGCCCTGAATTGGGTCGAACAACGGACAGGTTTTCACCCACGCACCTTACCTGCGGGCTTATTGCACAGCAATGGTTGGAGCAATGCGCTCGGTTTTAAATTGCTCGATGTCAAAGGCACGCTAAAAGGTCATCTGTCCATGCTGCGTCAACTCGACAATCGTGAAGCCGTCGAAAGTCATGCCACTCATGGTGCATTTCTCGATCACATGGTCGATTATCCGGGTGGTATTAACCGCGATATGATGATTAAAGTATGGATGGACAATACGCTTGCCAAAGGTGAATTTAAAATTGGTGGTAAACAGGTTTATTTAAAAGACATTCATGCTGCTTTACTCGCGGGTGGCGGACGTTCTGATTCAATGGTCACTGTCGATGCGGTACGTCCTTTGGTTGATCTGGTCGGCAGCAGCGATACGACATTTACAACATTGCCAGGTGGACACGTCAGCATGATTGCCAGTGAAGCCGCCTCCAAAGAGTTCTGGCCTGTACTCGCCAAATGGTTAGCAAAACGCTCCGATTAAAAAAACCGTAGGGGGCGACCTGAGGTCGCCCCCTACACCCACAAATGCACCCATGCACGCACACACAACAACCCACACCCCAACAATACCCTGCACACAAAAACGAAGGATCTATTTTGCCTATTCAATGCGCCATTTACTGCACCGTCATCGACAACTTCGGCGATGTCGGTGTTTGCTGGCGTTTGGCAAGGCAACTCGCCAATGAGCATGATGTTAATGTCACGTTGTGGATTGATGATCTCGTCAGTTTTTCTAAGCTAGCGCCCAGTCTGAATCCGAATCTTGCTGAACAGCCATTAGAAAAAATCACTGTTTGCCTTTGGCATAAAGATGATCGCGACAGACTCAGCCCAACGCATCAAAATCCACTTGATATCATCATTGAAGGCTTCGGTTGTCGCCTACCCGATTTTGTCATTCACAAAATGGCGCAACAAGCCAAAGCGGGCAAACCACCTCTTTGGATCAACCTTGAATATCTCAGTGCAGAATCTTGGGCTGTTGATTGTCAGGCCATGCCATCACCCCATCCTCAGACTGGTTTGGTTCAATACTTCTGGTTTCCGAGTTTCAGTGAAAAAAGTGGTGGATTATTGCGTGAAGCGAATTTGATTGAAAGACGTGACGAATTTCAAAGTAATATTCAAGCTCAAGCTGATTTTTGGTCAAAACTAAGTGTCACGGATACTCGCCCTTTTGATCGTAAAATTTCACTATTTTCTTATGAAAATAAAGCCATTCACGCGCTATTAGATACGCTTGCTGCTGATCAACAAACAACCCTACTCCTCATACCTGAAGGTAAAGCATTAGCCGATGTTTCTCACTGGCTAGGACAAACATTATCGCAAGGTGATTGCATTACCAAACAGGCCTTAACCATCATTGTCCTACCCTTTTTAAGCCACCAAGACTACGATCGTTTACTCTGGATATGTGACCTAAATTTCGTGCGCGGCGAAGACTCTGTGATTCGTGCGCAATGGGCTGGACAGCCATTGATTTGGCAAATCTATCCGCAAGATGATGAGGCACACATTGTCAAATTAAATGCTTTCATAGACATTGTTGCGACGATTAATCAGAACGATTCATGGCAGACAATGATGCTGACATGGAATACAGCAAATTATGTACACCAATGGGCGAATGCCTTAAATCATCTGGCTGACTGGCAAATTATGGCACGAGAATGGCAAGCCTTTTTAACCGCGCAACCCAGCCTAACAACCAAGCTCATGCAGTTTTTTCATCTCAAGCATTCACTATCCGATAAATAACTGATGAAACTCGCTCAGAACATACAGAACAATCATCAATTTCACCAAAAAATCGGGTAGAATCGCGCCTTATCAAAACGCTCCGTAGGATTCCACCCGCATGAAAACCGCACAAGAAGTCAAATCTGGCAACGTAATTATGGTTAATGGCAACCCGATGGTTGTTTTGAAAACTGAATTCAACAAATCAGGCCGTAACTCTGCCGTTGTCAAAATGAAGATGAAGAACTTGTTAAACGAACAAGCTCAAGAATCTGTATTCAAAGCTGACGAAAAATTCGATCAAGTTATTCTTGAAACCAAAGATGTAACTTACTCGTACTTCT
Source organism: Moraxellaceae bacterium (assembly GCA_025363155.1). Classification (GTDB taxonomy): domain Bacteria; phylum Pseudomonadota; class Gammaproteobacteria; order Pseudomonadales; family Moraxellaceae; genus Aquirhabdus. The sequence continues at coordinate 34,579 of JANYEL010000084.1, read as the reverse complement.
CTGATCCAATGTACATTTTCATGGATGAAGAATTCAATCAATACGAAGTTGAAGAAGAAAACTTGGGCGACACCAAGAGCTTCATCGAAGACGGCATGACTGATGTGTGTGAAGTCACCATGTACGAAGGCAAAGCAATTTCTGTTGAATTGCCAACCATCATCGTTCGTGAAGTTGAATACACCGAACCAGCAGCAAAAGGCGACACTTCAGGTAAAGTAACTAAAGTTGCTAAATTAAAATCTGGTTATGAATTGCAAGTTGCATCATTCATCGAAATCGGCGAACGCATCGAAATCGACTCACGTGATGGTACATTCCGTTCACGTTCAAAAGCATAATCCCTAGCGGATTGCATATCTAATATGCGCATGCTAAAAAAGAGAACTTCGGTTCTCTTTTTTTATGTCTTTTAATGAGGATAATAACGACATGCACCCTAGCAAAGTTGATCGTAATCGCCTGACTCTGCTCACAGACTTACCGAATATCGGCAAAGCCTGCGCAGAAGATTTACGGTTGCTTGGAATTTTAGAGCCGCAGCAATTGATTGGGAAAAACCCTTATGAGTTGTTCGAGGCTTTATGTAAAAAAACGGGCATGAAAATCGATCCGTGTATGTTGGATACGTTTATTTCAATTACCCGTTTTATGGATGGAGAAGCGCCACAAACTTGGTGGCACTACTCTGATGAAAGAAAGCAGACATGGCGCGGAACGACTTAAGCACCACGCATAAATGGAACACGACGGAGTTTAGAAACAACATCCCCAATTTCAGCCACTTTATCCAACGCTTCACTCATTTTAGCAATTGCATCAATATTGTCGGTCAACATCGCTAGTTTTTCTAATGAATAACGCATTTCAGCAATCGCTTCAATGTGCGTACCCAAATCAGCAAGGCGCTGAAGCGTCTGTTGCATCAAAGTCATTAAATCAACGTTCTCACCCAATGCCGCAATCTTATCGAGCGACGTACTCATTTCAGCAATAACTTGTACATGTTCAACCACTTTAGACAACTGATTGAGCGAACCTTTCATACTTGAAATCGTTTTAATATCAAAAGAAATTTCATCTAATGAACGCCCCATATCCGCAATCGCACGTGTGTCAGACGACATCTGCTTAATAGCTTGACTCATGGTAGAAACTTCATGGATATCAGAAGCTACACCGCCGATAAGAATTAAGAATTCAAGCAACACACGACAAATCGCAGCCAAGACGACTAAAGCAAATGGGGATGCAAAAACATAGATCCAACCACGTAACTGTGAATCGTCAAATGCTGACCAAACAACATGAACCGTAATACCAATAGAAGCTAACAGCAACAATGGATATAACACCGGCAACAATTCAAGTGCAGTGATTCGTTTAGAAAAAGAAAAGTTAAATAAAATCCTTAAACTTTGTCTAAGCAGCTGGGTAAATTGCTTCATGTATCGGCTTTACTCTCAATATAATTGCGGCTTGGTTATACCGCGGGTTGAACACTTAGTATGGGCAACTCACATGACATACAAGTGCTCTTTACCATAAAGTTCTAAAATAATCCTACACGAAAATTTCCTAAAGTCGCCTCTAAGTGTCCTACGAGCTTTGAAGTTTTGAGTTATCTATTTTTATAGTGCATATAAATTATGAATTCTTTATTGAGTACTTTTAGATAAAAAATTAATTTATATCACGTTGCCGATGCCAAAATACTATCGCACCTAGACATATGATAACTTCTAATGCAAACGACCAATGTAAGAAAAAATTCAACCACCACGGATTATAGAGTGCGGGCACGGTAAACAATGCAAATGGTTGATCCACAAATGGTGCAAGCCACCATATATCCCCAACGATCGTATCTAAACATAAGTGAATGAAACCATTAAAAGCAAACAACATCATAAGTAAGCTTTTAATTGAATTAGGTTTCAAAATTTTCCATAACAAAGCGCCGAACAAAAGAGTCAGCCAAACAATTGGGTAATGCGTGAAATATTGATGATGGTGATGTTGCCGATTATCTAAAAGATAGAAATACAACATATCAATATCAGGAAAGACAGCACCTAACATGCCTGCAATAAGTAATGCCTTATGATTAACTTTAGGTACATTCTTTTTATTTAATAATAGTTTTGAGACGATATAACCTGCTGGCAGGTGGGCAATAAACATAGAAGTCCAAAGATTAGTGCAAGGCAAGATGCTTATACCCATACAATGAATCAAGACTAACTTAAAACCTTGAAAAAGCATACTTGCTTAAACATTCATCTATCAAAACATCAACATCAAATATTTAACCTCCCCCCCCCTTTTTTTAATCAAAAAAAATCCCGCCAGAGTCGGCGGGATTTTTCATTTCAAACCAGAACCTTAGTTCTTAGTTTTATCAACGATCTTGTTTGCTTGGATCCAAGGCATCATTGCACGGAGTTTACCGCCAGTGACTTCGATACCATGTGCAGCGTTGTTACGACGACGTGCAGTCATCGATGGATAGTTTGCAGCGCCTTCAGCGATGAACATTTTTGCATATTCACCAGATTGAATGCGTTTCAGTGCGTTACGCATTGCAGTACGTGACTGTTCATTGATAACTTCTGAACCAGTCACATATTCGCCGTATTCTGCGTTGTTAGAGATCGAGTAGTTCATGTCAGCGATACCGCCTTCGAACATCAAATCAACGATCAATTTCAATTCATGCAAACATTCGAAATACGCCATTTCTGGTGCATAACCAGCTTCAACCAAAGTTTCGAAGCCCATTTTAACCAATTCAACAGCACCACCACACAGAACCGCTTGTTCACCGAACAAGTCAGTTTCTGTTTCGTCTTTGAATGTCGTTTCGATGATACCAGTACGACCACCGCCAACGCCTGATGCGTAAGCAAGAGCCAAATCACGTGCTTTACCTGTAGCATCTTGATAGATTGCGATTAGATCAGGAACACCGCCGCCACGAACGTATTCTGAACGTACAGTGTGACCTGGTGCTTTTGGAGCAACCATGATCACGTCTAAGTCAGCGCGTGGAACGACCTGGTTGTAATGAACCGCAAAACCGTGTGCGAATGCCAATGTGCCGCCTTTTTTCAGGTTTGGCTCGATTTCGTCGCGATACAATTTTGATTGGAATTCATCTGGAGTCAGAATCATCACAACATCAGCAGAAGCAACTGCGTCTTTAACTTCGCTAACTTTCAGACCTGAGTTCTCAGCTTTTGCCCATGAAGTTGAGCCTTTACGCAGACCAACAACGACATCTACACCAGAATCTTTCAGGTTCAATGCATGCGCATGACCTTGTGAACCGTAACCAATGATGGCTACTTTCTTAGCTTGAATTAGGGAAAGATCACAATCTTTATCATAAAAAAGTTTCATGCAGCACTCCAAAACATCTTAGTTAGTAACAAATGAGGTAAAAATCTAAAAAGACTTCAATTTATGGCGCGCAATTTAACAGTTATTGAGCTAAATTGCAGCGGCGATTGAAAACTTTTTAGCGAAAAAACTCTTCAATTCATAAAGAGCTTCATCTTCAAACAATTAAACGCTGAGTACTTTCTCACCGCGTGCAACACCCAGCACACCAGAACGCACAACTTCTAGAATCGTGTTTTCTGACAACGCTTCGATAAAGCCATCTAGCTTATCAGTCGCGCCCGCAATTTGAATCGTATAAGTCGTCGGTGTGACATCAACCACTTGCGCACGGAAAATATCCGCAGTACGTTTGATTTCTGCACGTGCAGCACCAATCGCTTTGAGTTTGATCAACATCAGTTCACGCTCAATGTGTGAACCTTCTGATAAATCAACCACTTTAACCACTTCAATCAACTTGTTCAGTTGCTTGGTGATTTGCTCGATTTTGTGCTCATCGCCATAAGTGGTCAGCGTTAAACGTGACAACGTTGAATCTTCAGTCGGTGCGACGTTCAACGATTCAATGTTGTAGCCACGTTGACTGAACAAACCCACTAAACGAGACAATGCACCTGGTTCGTTTTCAATCAAAACAGAAATAATATGGCGCATTATGTACGCTCCCCTTTTTTAAGCCACATATCGCGCATGGACTGTTGGGCGATTTGCATTGGGTAAACGTGTTCTAGTGGATCAACGTAAACATCCATATAAACCAAACGATCTGTCATCGCCATCGCTTCTTTCATTTTGCTTTCAAGCTGTGACGGATCGGTAATTTTCATACCGACATGACCATACGCTTCAACCAATTTCACAAAATCTGGCAACGATTCCATGTATGAGCTTGAATGACGACCTTCGTACTGCATATCTTGCCATTGCTTAACCATACCGAGTGAACGGTTGTTTAAGCAGAGAATCTTCACGGGCAAGTTGTATTGCAAGCAGGTTGAAAGCTCTTGGATATTCATCTGAATTGAGCCTTCGCCTGTAATACAAACGACGTCGCGTTCAGGGAATGCAAGCTTACAGCCCATTGCGTATGGCAAGCCAACGCCCATCGTGCCCAAGCCGCCAGAGTTGATCCATTGACGCGGTTCGTCATATTTGTAATACAACGCCGCAAACATCTGATGCTGACCCACGTCAGTGGTAATAATCGCTTTACCATCAGTCACTTTATAGAGCATTTCGACAACTTGCTGCGGCTTCATTTCACCATCAGCAGTCGGCGCGTCATAACGTAAGCCATGACGTTTACGCCATTCGTTAATTTGATCCCACCAATTGCCAATTTCATTTGGATTTGGTTTGTTCACGCCGAGTTGCTTCAACTGGGTCAGCATTTCAGCCAAAACAGGTTCAACCGCACCAACGATAGGAATATGCGCCATAATGGTTTTTGAAATCGCCGCTGGGTCGATATCAATGTGAATGATTTTTGCATCTGGGCAGAACTTAGCGGTGTTATTGGTTACGCGGTCATCAAAACGCGCGCCAATACACAAGATCACATCAGAATGATGCATCGTCATGTTGGCTTCGTAAGTACCGTGCATACCGAGCATGCCGATGAACTGTGGATCAGTACCCGGAAATGCGCCTAAGCCCATCAACGTATTCGTCACTGGGAAATTCAGTAGATGTGCAAGTTCAGTCAGATGATGCGAAGCATTACCTTGCACTACACCGCCGCCCGCATAAATAATCGGACGTTTAGCCAGCAGTAACTCGTCAATCGCTTTACGGATTTGACCTGCATGACCACGATGTGGCGGCAAATACGAGCGCAGTTTGACTTTATCTGGATACTCGTACGGGAATTTTTCGGCTGGATTGGTCATATCCTTTGAAATATCAATCACAACTGGGCCTGGACGACCAGTGCTTGCGATATAGAAAGCCTTTTTGATAATCATTGGGATTTCGCTGGCATGACGCACTTGGAAACTATGCTTCACGACTGGACGAGAAATACCCAACATATCCGTTTCTTGGAACGCGTCTTCGCCTACCAAATGCGACGGTACTTGACCCGCAATAACCACCATTGGAATCGAATCCATATAGGCAGTTGCAATCGCAGTAATGGTATTAGTCGCACCTGGGCCTGAGGTCACCAGCACTACACCAGTTTCGCCTGTAGAGCGCGAATAGGCATCAGCCATATGTCCCGCAGCTTGCTCATGACGTACAAGAATATGTTCAACTTTATCTTGGCGGAACAATGCATCATAAATATGCAAAACCGTGCCACCTGGATAGCCGAATAGGTACTTGACCCCTTCGTCAGCCAAGGCACGAATCAGCATTTCGCCACCAGAAAGTAACTCTACTTTCTTTTCATTCGTTTGTTTTTCAGTATTTTCCAATTTCACTCACCCTAATCACACTAATTTCAAACAACTCGTTGCCAAACCTATTTGATTAAAATAGATAAACAACATGAGCCCAGAATGCGATACGCAAACCAGACAATCATAGTTTTGGAGCTCATTTATAGAGCAGGATTTTTGACGGCAGAGCAGAAAATCATATGCTGGTAAGTGTGACCAGAATAAGACATGCAGCGCATTCGGATGAGAATGCCCCAAAAGCATCAACACGCCACTCAAGTTAGAGCGGATGTTCGCCAAAGCTAAAAGACTTTCATACCAAAGGGTGGTCGGTATGAGCATCAATAAAAAAGATGGATGTATTTTCTGAAATTTACAGCCTGTCGTCAAGGGCTAAGTCGGCCACAGACTTCACATTAAGGTCAAATCGTCTATTTTTAGATTGAAAAGTCGTGCAATTTTCTCTATAAAGAGTAATTATCTAAGAATTACATATGGAGTGTTTAAAGTGGCTAGATTTGCACGACTCAACGGACTGACATCAATGAAACTTACCCCTACTTTAATGGCATTGGCTATTGGCGTGATTACCGCTAACTCAGCACACGCAGAGAAATATTGCAAATCAGTAGACCAAAGCGGTAATGCAAGTTATACCCTCGCGCCAGCAACTGGATGCAAAAATAAACTTAAAACAGTTGGAATAAGCCAATTTAAGCCTGCTGTTATAACCGCGAATACCGCCGCTACTACAAATACTGAACAGAATAAATCTACGACTGCCCCAAGTTCGGCACCAGCAACCCCTACTACAAATAATGTTCCCGTAGTACAAAGTGCCGCACCTACAACACAAGCTCATGTACCTGTTGTTAGCAACTCGTCTCAGGCAAAGAAAAACCCTGAAAATCAGTAACAAGCTAACAGATACTCAGTTTAAGCTATTTTAATAGACTAACTTTTAGCGTAAAGAATAGGACATTCTCATGAATCGCAATAGTAAATGGATTTTAGCTGCAATCCCGCTCATTAGCTTTCTCGCAATAGAAAGTAGTCATGCTCAGCCTTTTTATAAATGGACTGATGAAAAAGGCGCAACTCACTACACACAAACACCTCCACCACAGAAAGCGGCACAGAAAGTTGCTATTAGCACCCATGTTCCTCAAGACAGCGCTACTGAAATAAAAACTCTGAATGATCAATCAAGCAAAAACTTAAAACTCTCGACTGATCAGGATAAAGCAGCAGAAATAGCAAAGAATAACGCCACTGCAGATGCGGATCGTCGTAAAAAGAATGGTGCTGCATGCCAACAAATAAAAGCGAATCTAGCCCTACTTCAAAGTGGTCAACGTTTACGCACATTGGATGGCAAAGGTGAGAGAAGTTATCTCAGTGAAGATCAAAAAGCCACCCAAGTTAGACAACAAAGTGCTCAAGTCAAGAATGACTGTCCACAGTGACTAGAACCAGCAGGACATCGATTGTCATTGATGTCCTGCGCCTTCTTCATATCAATTAAACATCTTCACACTGCAAATACACTCTCAGCAACAATCTCCCTCTCTCCCACTAAATTTATCAAAAGACAGAAGTCTCACTACTCCTTGTCATTGAAAAATTCCCCTGCAATATGACTGTCACATTTATATCCTATGATTCTTCGTTATTAAATCATGCATAAAGATCATAAGAGGATGACGTCATGGCTGGTCTATCAATCTGGCATATTGTGCTGTTTGCGATTGTATTTATTCTTTTGTTTGGTACATCCAAACTAAGAAATATCGGACGCGATGTAGGCGGTGCCGTTAAAGATTTCAAAGATTCTGTAAAGAATGATGATGAAAAGGCACGCCAGCAAATTGAACAAGATCTGATTATTGAAAACAAAAATTCCCAGCGTAGCAACCAATCTAATAACGCCTAATTGGCTATGCCTCACATCTTGTTAATACAGGTTTGCCCACGACATGTTTGATATCGGTTTTAGCGAACTCTTGTTGCTGGGCGCAGTCGCACTCATCGTCATCGGACCCGAAAAGCTCCCCATTGCTGCCCGAACTGCTGGGCGTTGGTATGCCCAGCTGCGTCGCATGATTACCAATGTGCAACGCGACATTGAGCAGGAACTGCAACTCGCAGAAATGCGCGACCAAATGCAAAAAGAATTATCGCGTATCAAGGAGATGGAACAATCCATGCAGCAACGTCTGGACGAGATGCATGACAATTTAGCTGAACTCAACCCTGCACATAAATCTGCAAATATTGATAAGGCACTATCAAACAATACAACAATCCTGAGTCAATCCAGCACACAAATTTATTTGCCTATCCAACCCGAAATTTCGATATTTCAGCAACAGCCTTGGCAACTCAATAGACGCAAAAAACTGATGATTGAAATGCAGAACGCTGCCATGATCCAATCCTCAAAAATCTTTGAACCTGTGCCAGCCTCATGAATCAATTAGCCCTGCCGCCTAACAACAATCAAGAAGAAACCCTTCCACAAATGCCGTTTAGCAGTCATCTCATCGAGCTACGAACACGGTTAATTCGAGTGTTTGGATTGGTCTTGTTGCTGTTTTTTTGCATGCTGCCCTTTGCCAATACTTTATATGAATGGCTATCCAAGCCTTTACGCGCACAACTCCCGCCCAATGCAAGCATGATTGCCACAGATATTACGGCAACCTTCATGGCGCCATTAAAACTGAATTTCTTCGTTGCGATGGTAATAGCCATACCATTCGTTCTGCACCAAGTCTGGCAATACATCGCACCAGCACTCTACAGCAAGGAAAAACGCATCGCGACTCCACTTTTAGCATCGAGCATTTTTCTGTTTTATATCGGTGTTGCCTTTGCTTACTTTGTCACGCTGCCAGCCATTTTGACTTTCTTTATTCATGCCGCGCCTGAATCAGTTGCGCCGATGACTGATATTAATAGCTATTTAAGCTTTTGCCTGAAGTTATTCCTTGTATTTGGCATCACGTTTGAAATCCCCGTAGCGGTCTTACTGCTGATTCTAGCGGGATTGATGACAGTCGATTCATTAGTGGCAAAACGCCGCTACATTATTGTTGGCTGTTTTTTTATTGCCATGTTTATCACTCCGCCTGATGCAATCAGTATGACCATGCTCGCCATTCCGATGTGGTTACTGTTTGAAGTTGGACTTTAATTTGGTCGCCTGCTTGAACGTCAGCGCAAAGCATCACATTAGTCATACAACTTAATATTTCCTTCACCGCAATGTCATAAAGCCTCTCTAGTATCTGGAGCTGGATCAATTTATCCGCAAGCATACATTTGCCAGCTCAATGGACTACTCATATGAACGATACAACTCAACATTCTCGTCGCGACCTTCTTAAATGGTTTGCTGGTGCTACTTTTCTTCCACTCGGTGCAATTGCCGCAACCACATTAGTCGGCTGTAGTGACGACAATAATGCAATTGCTGCCGTTATTCCCCCAGTTCCAAAAATCAATTTGAAGTCTGCAACATTCACAAACATCAGCCTGCCAAGTGATACTGCTGGCCTAGCATCAATCAATACGGGCTCTAAACTCTCAGTAACTTGGGATGATGCGAGCAAAAGTAACTTTTATTTAGGCTATCAACCTTTCTTCATTACTGGTACTTCAATTACAGACAACAACAGCAAAGGCACAGCTGGCGGCAAGATTGTCGCTGGCGGTTATTTTGATATTAATAATAAACCTATTATCGACACGACGTTCCCAAGTGGTGGTCGTCAATTCTTCTCTGACAGCCCAGATGGAACATCACTGCTGACTGTTGCGGGTGCTGACGCTGCCAAACTGGGAGTTAAAGGCAATCCAGTTTTCGCCGTTGTGCAATTCGAATATTCCGACCGAAACTGGGCGGGTAAAGATCAGGATGTTACCAACAATAATGGTCTCCCTTGGGCAGATACAGGTTCCAATAGCTGGTTTAGTAATGCCAACAATATGTATGGCAAACTGCCATCACCGATTGGCGTACTCACGCTAGACCAAGACCCGAAAACGGGTAAATTGTCATTGGTCAAATACCACAACGTAGATACCTCCTCTGTGAACGGTCTTTGGATCACTTGCGGTGCTAGCTTGTCACCATGGGGAACACATCTATCGAGTGAAGAGTATGAGCCAGATGCGTGGAATCAAGGTGCTCTAGGAAGTAACGTTTCAGGCTCTGGCACTTATTTCTCTGATTTCTCTAAAAATCTATATGGTGATGCAACCAAAGCTAATCCATACAACTATGGCCACCTGCCAGAAGTGACCGTCAACACTGATGGTACTGCTAGTATCAAAAAACACTACTGTATGGGTCGTATCTCTCATGAGTTAGTTCAAATGATGCCTGACAACCGTACTGCGCTGATGGGTGATGACGCAACCAACGGCGGTCTGTTTATGTTTGTAGCAGACAAAGAAAAAGATTTGTCTTCAGGCACGCTCTATGTTGCTAAATACACCAGCGTACTAAGCGAAACGACAACGGGTAGTATTCAATGGATCAAACTGGGTTCTGCGACGAGTGCCGAAGTGCGCGGTTGGGTAGATGGTGGTATTAAGAAAGAAGATTTCCTAATCTCAAAAAACATTGATCCAGTTGATAGCAGTTACACCAAAATCATCCTGAACAAAAAAACATTGTGGGTCAAAATCCTTGACGAACGCAAAGCAGCCTTTCTAGAAACGCATCGCTATGCAGCAGTTAAAGGTGGCTCACTGGGCTTTACCAAGCTTGAAGGAACCACGGTTAACGCTAAAGACAAGAAAGCGTATTCGGCTTGCCAGAACATTCAGGACAGTATGATTGATGGCGGTGCTGGCTGGTCTGCGACCAACAACATCACGTTCAGCAAAGCGAATCTAGATCTAAACAAAAAAGCAGGTGGCATACTAGAACACACACTGACTGCTGGTCAAAAAGACTCTACTGGCTCTGCTATCAATAGTGAATGGGTACCAACTAGCACTAAACTGCTTCTTCAGGGTGAACTTGCTAGCGGTGATCTTCTGGGCAACCCAGCAAATCCAGACAAATTGGCTAACCCTGATAATATTAAATTCAGTGAAAAGCTACGCACCTTGTTTATCGGTGAAGACTCAACTAACCATGTTAAAGATTGTCTGTGGGCATACAACGTCGATCAACCTGTTAATTGGGGGGTGAATCCAGTTCGCATTCTCGCAACTCCAACAGGCGCAGAATCTACAGGTCTGCATGCAGTTGATAACATCAACGGTTGGACTTACATCATGAGCAACCTCCAGCATTCAGGTGACTGGGAAGCTGTACATTCTAAGGTTCTCGGTGTGCCTAATGCAGGATTGACGCTTGCAGATGAGCAACCTGCTAAACCAACGGGCCCTGCAGCTGGAACTGCTGCAACTGCTGCTGCTGCTATTCCAAACTCTAATCTGCATAAAGCCATCATGAGCAACTGGGACAACCGCTTTGGCGCTGCCGTTGGTTACTTGACTGCTGATTTGCAACCTTCTGTTGAGAAAAAATAATCTCAACTGGTCTCGTTAAATTGATAAAAAGGAGCTCGCCATTGTGCGGGCTTTTTTTATTTCTTTAAGAATCGTTTTATACAGACAGATATCAAAAAAAATCAAAACCTACGCATGTCAATGCCCAATCCACAAGCCAATTCGGCTATGCTATGCCAAATCTTTTTTTGACATACTTTTCGCGCCATGACTGATACAACTGCAACTCAAAATCAAAGCCTTATCCAAGAGTACCAACCGAGCGAAATCGAGCCGCGCATTCAAGCTGACTGGCATACACGCCAATCCTTTGCCGTGTCGAATACGCCAGATCAATGCAAAAAGAATCGCTATATTCTGTCCATGTTCCCGTATCCATCGGGCAAGTTGCACATGGGTCACGTTCGTAACTATACGATTGGCGATGTGATTAGCCGTTTTTATCGTCTGAAAGGCGACAATGTCATGCAGCCAATGGGCTGGGATGCGTTTGGTCTGCCTGCGGAAAATGCTGCAATTGCGCACAAAGTTGCACCTGCAAAATGGACATTTGAAAATATCGATTACATGCGTAATCAGCTTAAATCACTCGGTTTATCCGTTGATTGGAATCGTGAAATTGCAACGTGTACCCCAGAATACTACCGTTGGGAACAATGGCTTTTTGTTCAGCTGTACAAGAAAGGTCTGATTTACCGTAAGCTCTCAACCGTCAATTGGGATCCAATTGATCAAACTGTTTTGGCGAATGAACAAGTCATTGACGGTCGTGGCTGGCGCTCAGGTGCGTTGGTAGAAAAACGTGATATTCCAATGTATTACTTCCGCATCACCGATTACGCACAAGAATTGTTGGATGATTTAGACACGCTGACCGATTGGCCACCACAAGTCGTCGCGATGCAAAAAAACTGGATAGGTCGTTCTACTGGTATGGACTTAACCTTCCCGTCTGAACACGGCGATTTAACAGTTTATACGACGCGTCCAGACACATTCATGGGTGTGACTTATGTCGCTGTTGCGGCTGAACATCCGCTTGCAGTTAAAGCAGCAGCGATTCAAGAAAAAGCAGGCAACCCTGCGTTAAAAGCATTTAACGAAGAATGCCGTATGGGTTCAGTTGCTGAAGCTGATCTTGCCACTGCTGAAAAGAAAGGCATGGCAACAGGTCTCTTTGTTCAACATCCAATTACAGGTGAAGATATCCCTGTTTGGGTCGCCAATTACGTCCTCATGAGCTACGGTTCAGGCGCAGTCATGGCGGTTCCTGCACATGACGAACGTGATTTTGAATTTGCACAGAAATATAATTTAGCAATCAAACAAGTCATTAGCGCACCAGCAGATTTTGACATTGCCAATGCTGCATTTACTGAACGCGGTACGCTAATCAATTCTGGCGAATTAGACGGTCTCGATTTTGACGGTGCTTTTGCCAAACTATTAGAAAAGCTTGAAAGCAAAGAACAAGCAAAAGGTCGTGTGCAGTTCCGTCTACGCGATTGGGGTGTGTCACGTCAACGCTATTGGGGCTGCCCAATTCCAATGATTAACTGCACTAGCTGTGGTCAAGTGCCAGTTCCAGAAGATCAACTACCAGTCGTCTTACCAACTGATGTCGTGCCTGATGGTTCAGGTAATCCGTTGGTGAAAATGCCGTCTTTCTACGAAACCACTTGCCCATCATGTGGTATCGCAGCAAAACGCGAAACCGACACGTTGGATACTTTCGTTGAATCAAGCTGGTATTACGCACGTTATGCATCACCAGAATATCAAAGTGGTCTGGTTGATCCACAAGCCGCTCAAAGCTGGCTGCCAGTCGATCAATACGTTGGCGGCGTAGAACATGCGATCTTACATTTGCTCTATGCGCGTTTCTTCCACAAGTTGATGCGTGACGAAGGCGTAGTACAAGGTAATGAGCCGTTTACTCGCCTACTGACGCAAGGCATGGTTTTGGCCGATACCTTCTATCGCGAAGATGCCGCTGGCAAGAAAACTTGGATTAACCCTGCAGATGTCACGTTAGAAAAAGACGACCGTAGCCGTGTTTTATCCGCTGTCCTCATTGCGGATGGTTTGCCTGTCATCATCGGCGGCATGGAAAAAATGTCGAAGTCGAAAAATAATGGCGTAGACCCACAAGCCATTATTGATCAATTTGGTGCGGACACTGCACGTATTTTCATGATGTTTGCTGCGCCACCAGATCAATCATTAGAATGGTCAGATGCAGGCGTTGAAGGCTCTAACCGCTTCTTGAAGCGCGTCTTCCGTCAAACGAGCTTGCATTTGCAATCTGCACATTTGAATGCGGAAAATCTAACAGCAGCTGATACAGCTAAGCTCAGCGCACCAGCTCGTGAACTACGCCTAAAGTTACATGAAACGATTCAAAAAATTGCGGATGATATCGAACGTCGCCAATCGTTCAACACAGCCATTGCTGCACTCATGGAATTATCAAATGCCATTGGTAAGTTTGAAGCGACTGATGCGAATGAATATTTGGTTGCGCGTGAAGCAATCACTGGCTTGCTGATCATGCTTGCTCCATTCGCACCGCACTTGGCTCAAGACTTATTAGCGAAATTTGAGATTGATGTGACGACAGCACTATTTCCTCAAGTGGATGAAACTGCGTTAGTTCGATCAACTCAAAACATAATGGTACAAATCAACGGTAAGTTACGCGGTAAACTCCAAGTAGCACTCGACATTGGTAATGATGAATTAATTGCACTTGCTAAAGCATTGCCTGACATTCAGAAGTTCCTGACCAGCGAACCCAAGAAAGAGATTGTAGTCAAAGGCCGTTTGGTAAACCTTGTTTTATAAAATCAATTAGCGAATGTTGGTAACCCTCCACATTCGTTACATGAAATGAATGCATTGTGATATTGGTTTGATGGTTCTAGATTTTATTGATTAAAACTAGAATCAGACCATTCAATAAATACTGGATAAACAAAGATGAATAAGACAATGACAGTACAAGCTCGCGATTACGTTACAAGTAACGTTCGTGCAACGTTGGTCTTTGCCCTTGCCTTACTGCTTGGAGCATGTGGATTTCATCTGCGCAGTAGTGCAGACATTCCAGATATTTATAAACATTTGCAAATCAAAACCACACAAAACACGCCACTCGAAAAATGGTTGCGTGCTGAACTCATCGGCTTACGTGTTCAACTGGATGAATCAACTTCACCCATTTTGCACATCCTTGCAGTGCGCCCTACACGTCAGGAATTAACAGGTTCTTTGACTGAAATTCAAATTGGCGTAGAAGTGGACTTCCGTATGGAAAATGCTCAAGGTGAGCCATTGACTGCGATTCGCACTATTTCGTCACGTCGTAGCTTCCAATACAATCAGAATACTGTCGGGATTCAAAGCCAGCAAGAAGAGCTATTGCAATCCGATTTGTATCAAAGTGCGGCACAGCAAATCGTCAGACAGGTTGCGACAGGTCGCCTTCCAGCGCTTGCAAAATCTGCCAGTTAAGTCATTGCGCCAAATGAATGTTCTAATCATAAACGCTTCTTGGAAATGTAATCAATGAAAGCGGATTATCAGAGTGCAAAACAACGCGTCAACAAAATGAAAGGCGCTTGGTTGCTACATGGCGATGAACCGCTGTTGGCACAAAGCCTACTAGATCAATGTCGCCAAGCTTGGCGAGAACAGGATATTGAGCGTCATCGCGTTGATTTGACTAGCGCTTCAGAATGGCGTGAAGCATTAGCACAATTGGATAACTTATCCTTATTTTCGAATACGATGGCATTAGAAATCCATGGCACACATAAACCTGATGCAGCGGGAATGTTGGCATTAGAGCGATTTATGCAACATTCAGGCGATAATATTTTAATTATCAACATGCCGAAACAAGACAATGCCGCGCAAAAAACCAAGTTCTTTCAGCTGTTAGATGCGAATGGTTTAGTCGTTTCGCTTGGCATTCAAAATGACAAAGACCGTCAAACTTTTCTTGATGCACAGGCAAAAAACTATAATATTCAGCTCTCTCCAGAAGCCTGGTTTGCACTACTTGAACAAACTGAAAATAATTTGCTTGCCGCTCAGCAAGTATTAATTCGACTGTCTTTTTTGACCGAACCGAACACAATTGTTAATGTTGAACAGTTATTGCCCGCGTTATCAGATCAATCACGTTATAGCTTATTTGATTTAAGTGATGCCGCATTACAAGGAAATGTAGAACGGACAGTACGTATTTTGAATTATTTGCACGAATCGGGCGAAGCAGATTCTTTAATTCTATGGACGATTTCACGTGAGATGCGCTTACTCATTCAACTGCTCGAACCCTCAAATCAAGGTAATTTTCAAGCGCTCGGCATTTGGTCCAATCGCCAAAATCTGTACCAAAAAGCCATGAAACGTGTAAAAAAAGAACATACGATAAACTGGTTGTCATTATTGCTACGTTGTGATCAAGCGATTAAAGGCATCGGTCAAGAAAACGCTAAAGACTTACTTTTACAAGCCAGCGTTGCACTCGCGGGAATCCAGTTATTTGATGTTTCCGCAATCTAATTAAACGAACAAATTAAAAAATAGTCTCATGATGTAAATCATGTTGCAATACACATCAAGATACAAACACACTTTTGCCAACTCTTTGCTACACTAACATTTCTTATATTAATTATTGATCTAATGCAGACGTCATTTATGGTCATACACGGACGCCGATATTTTGTCATTGTTGCATTGATACTCTCTATCGTGCTGCACTTCATGACACTTGCGCCGCTTGTCTGGGATATCTCGTTACAAGACATCATTGCATCGCTTCGAGAAAAGATTAGTCAGCTCATACACCCTGAGACACCCGATCAAGTTCTTGCAAGAAAAAAAGCGAAATCCGTGCCTAAAGTAAGTATTCATTTGGATGAACAAGCTGCATTTTATAAAAAAAACCCTGATGTCATTACGATTCGTCTCATCAAAGAGACTCCAGCACCAAAACCAAAAATGGCCACACCTGATTCAATTCAAAAACTAACTGCGCACAAAAAACAAAGCAAACCAAAATCAGATACAGCCCAACTAAGTAACGATGATTTGTACACTCAACTGATGAGTCAACCCGATGTTGTGGCAAAATCTCCACAAGAAGAGCTGAATTTTGACCTTGAAGACCCGCCACCAACCTATGATTTACAGCAAAATACGTTAATTGATAATACGACAGTCCATGTCACCTCTAGCCAACCCCCTGTAATAATCACAGGAACGCCACCAGCAGCGTTAGTGGCAACAGGTGCACGCAACAAACCCCAGCAATCGTCCGTCGACGCTGCTCCGCCCTTTCCTGTTGAGATTCGCGCTAAATATAGAACTTCTGTCATGGGCTTCGATTTCAATATGAGTCGTGAATGGCATATGGAAGGACGACAATACAGCATTGTTGATACCACGACATTTTTAGGTTTCAAATTTTCCGCAATCAGTGACGGTACTATCAGTGAGCAAGGTTTGCAGCCGAATAATTTTCAAATCCTAGTCAATAATGGTGTCAATCGTTTTGCTAAGTTTGACCGCAATACTATGATGATGACTTACGGTAAGCCAAGCAAACCGAGAACAATGCCTTTTAACAAGACGGTTCAAGACATCTCTACCATCGGTTTCCAAATGGCATTGGCATATGACGACAAACCGCAGGATATTCAAGTGACTGCTGGTACAGGTATTTACACGATACGCATGCAGCTAGTGGCTGAAGAAAAAATCAGACTTCCTGTAGGCATCGTGAGAACCTTACACATCCATGGACAAAGCTTAGGTGAAGAAGCTGCAAGTGCTGACGTTTGGCTCGCACCAGATTATCGAAATATGCCCGTAAAAGTAAAAGTATCCAGCGAAGGTCGAACACTTGACCAAAGCTTAAGCTCATTGTCGATCGAAGGAACAGTTATATTCGGCAAAAAATACCCACCACGTGAGCCTGTAGATAACGAGCCAACAGATTCAAAAACAAACACCTTACCGGAAGTCGAGTTCTGATTGAGTTTTTGTAAATTCCACAAAACAGATAAATGAAAAAAGACCGATATATTTGGTCTTTTTTTCGATAAAGCTGAATCCAAAGTGAATGATTTTCTAAAATACTCCTGAAGTACTCGCCATTATAACGAGTACTTCTAGAGAAAATTTACATGAGTCTTCTTATAAGATTAGTTCTTGTTTTAACAAGTTCTTTTTATGCTCATTTCTGCTCGTTCAGTCAATTTCAGCATCCTACTTCATGACTTATTTGTTCATTAGATTTCTTTTATGGAGCAACTTCAATCCAACAAGCAAACAATGGGTAACCATCAATAATTATTGGGGGACCCGCACGATGGGCATTAAATCCCGCTTTACGAAGTAACCGCTCTACGCCTACAGGTGAAACAGTGATTATGCGCTTAGCGCCCTGAGCCGCAGCACAATCTATCGCAGCTTGCAATAAACCTACTGCAATAGATGATGAAAACTGACCAACCGCTGCTGAGTTTTCATTCGCAAGATCGACAGCTGCGAAACGCGATAACTCCCAAATCTCACTTGAGTTGGGTAGTGGTAAGCCAGCGGGAATTAACTGAGGGAAAACTTCGCCTAATAAATAAGGCTTATCAGTGGGCAATAGGCGTGCACACCCTTGTATTTGCTCATTTTGATCTTGGGCGATGATGTAGATGGTATCGGGTCGATCAAACTGATCTAACTCTTCATTATTCTTAGTTTTAAGCTCCCATCCTAGGCGCTCAATAAATATTTTATGCCGATAGTTAGCAACTCTAGTGTATAAATTTCCTGATAGATTTGCTGAATTGCCTGTAATTATATCCATATGCACAGACCCCGAAAAAAATTGAATTCGAGGTTGCATTTCACATTAATTATCGCGCACAGATAACTGCTAATCTTGACAGGTTGTTACGAGTAGCTAAGTACCATACTATCTAGTTTAAATATCTGCTCCTTCACGATCATTTCCCAAGCAATCATATCAATCTTCTGATTAATCAACATCTCAGTATTATCCATTCCAATATCGCATTGCATGTAATCCAAGAACATTAAATTACTACGCGGCTGACCAATTCGCACAATTTTAATAAATCGATCATCATGGCTTAGCTTCCAATCCCAGCCCACGCTAATGACTGGCGTCGTCAAGCTAACCCACTCGGTATATCCAAAAATATGTGTGTATGGCGCTGAAAAACTAGTTTCTTCATTAATAGATACTAAGTGCGATAAAGATGTCTTCATCAGCTCGCTGAAGGCCATTCTGACAAACCCATCATCAGAAAGTCTCATAATAAGGTCTTGTGTCTCTTGCTGAACTGTTAAATGTGTGACAAGGTTGTCTTTGTTCATCGTCTTCTCGATAATCGGCAACTTTTGGATTTAACTTTACACGTTAATCACTTAATGCAGTATTGTTAGATCTGACAGGTTTTGTCACATAATTGAAAACACGTACCCGATGGTATCAGATACCATATGCTCTAATATTAATTTTAAGAACAACAAAAGGAATTAAGAGTAAGATCATGAAAATTTGGCAAGAAGATCAACTCTCATCACTATCCAACTTATCTTCAGAACAAGAAATATATGAAGAAGTTAAGCGTCTCGCAGGCAAACTAGGATTTGATTATTGCGCCTATGGTCTTCGCATTCCTTTAGCAATTGCGGAGCCAAAAATCGTGATGCTAAACAACTATTCTGAAGATTGGCAACGTACCTACGCTGATAAAAATTATTTTATGGTTGATCCGACTGTTCAGCATTGTATGCACTCTTTGCAACCGATCATTTGGTCAGATCCATTATTTTCTTCTGCACGCGATTTATGGGAGGATGCGACTTCATACGGTCTTCATCATGGATGGGTGCAATCCTGTCGTGATGCAAATGGCGCACAAGGCATGCTGACACTGGCCCGTTCGAATGAATCAATCTCAGATAGTGAAATGAAAAGCAATTATCTCGAGATGTTTTGGTTAGCGCAAACAGCTCATATTGCCATTTCAAAGATGGTGCACGACAAACATATCCCAGAGTCTCATGCTCAGCTCACAAAACGTGAGGTCGAAGTGCTACGCTGGACTGCTGAAGGGAAAACTTCCTATGAGATTTCCTGTATTTTAAATGCATCGGAACGGACGATCAATTTCCATATTGCTAATGCCATGCTAAAACTGAATGCAACAAATAAAATCTCTGCAACGGTCAAAGCTGCCCTACTCGGCTTCTTATAAGTATTGTCAGTAAATTCCCCAGTCAAAATTTTCAAGAGTTGGACTTAGTAGGTTTATGCCTAGGAATAAAACCCAGCAATATATTCATCATTCAAATCTCCCTCAATAAAAAAGGCCATCATTTGATGGCTTTTTTTGCTTCAACTTAACTTAACCGTTAAGACCAATTAGCGGCAAACACTGGATTCAAAGTCGTCTGATTGCTCGCCGATAGATCCGTTGTCGCTGGTGCCGTCGGACTTAAACTCGCCATCGCATTCACCAAGTTCTGAACCTGATTATCCGTCAGTACTTTCCCATCGCCTGATACAAACTGCTCAATATGCGTTTGTGAGCCCGCATACCAATCTTTGATCAATGCTTTGTTCGTGGTTCCTATGATATCCACTTCTAAATCGTTACCAACATGACGGAACCAGATTTGGTCTGCACGAACATCACTCGCAAACTGCAGAACATCCGTATTCCCAACCGTAGCATCGTTCTCAACCAGAGTGTCGCTGCCGCTGTTACGCGTCAAGCTATACGTGTCATTTCCGGCAAAGCCACCCAGTACGTTATTACCACTATTACCTATAATGATGTTGTTTAGATCATTACCATTACCGTTAATATTGGCTGTTCCGATTAAGGTCAGGTTTTCTACATTGTTGGTCAGCGAGTAATTGACGATTGACTGTACGTTATCAATCCCTTCACCTGCATACTCAACCACGGTGTCACGGTCATTATCTAGGATATAAGTATCATCATCTGCACCACCAAACAGTAGATCGTTGCCAACGCCACCGATCAATGTGTCATTGCCTGAACCACCATACAGGAGATCGTTGCCAGCGCCACCGATCAGCGTGTCGTTGCCGCCCAAGCCACCCAACATGTTGTTGCCACTATTACCCAGAATGATGTTATCTGTATCATTACCATTACCATTAGTATTGGCTATGCCCGTTATGGTCAAGTTTTCGACATTGGCTGTGAGTGAATAGAAGATAGAGGCTTGAACGGTGTCGGTTCCTTCTCCTGCCAACTCAACGATGTTGTCACGATCAACATCAAGGATGTAGAGGTCATTGCCTAAGCCGCCTTTGAGCGTATCGATACCTTCTCCGCCAACAAATGTGTCGTTACCGCCCATGCCAGAGAGAATGTTTACACCACTGTTACCGGTGATCATATTGTCGCTGTCATTACCACTGGCGTTCACTGCGGCTGTACCCGTCACAATCAGATTCTCGATATTGGCATCGAGGATATGGTTGACTGCGGTGAGTACGGTATCTGTGCCTTCGCCCGCAACTTCGACTACGGTATCGCTGTCTACTGCCATGATATAGGTATCATCGCCTAGACCACCGACCAATACGTCAGCGCCCGTACCACCCGTGAGGGTGTCATTACCCGCCAAGCCATAGAGGGTGTTATTCCCGCTATTGCCCGTCAAGATATTGTCGAACGCGTTCGCTGTACCTGTCAGATTAGCACTGCCGATTAAGGTGATATTTTCAAGCGTGTTGCCTAATACATAGTTATTCACTAATGATTCGACGGTATCGATGCCACTGACACTTTCATTGACGATGTCATTGAGGCTATCGACGACATAGGTGTCATTACCTGCGCCACCTGTGAGGGTGTCATCGCCTGCACCGCCATCGAGTCGGTTGTCTTGTGCATCCCCAATCAATGTGTCGTTGTAGGCTGATCCTTGGAGATTTTCGAAGCCAGACAGACTATCGGTACCATCACCCCCTGTTGCAACGTTGGTGATTAGACTGACTTGAACAGCCGATGCAGCATTGCTATAGCTTGCTGTGTCGTTACCTAAATCGCCTTTCAAGGTGTCATTGCCAGCACCACCGTTGATGATGTCGTTACCAGCCTTACCGTCAAGTACGTTGTTGCCACTGTTACCCAGAATGATGTTGTCCAGTGCATTACCATTGCCGTTCAGGGCAGTAGTACCAGTCAAAGTGAGGTTTTCAACATTTGCAGTCAATGAGTAACTAATCGACGCTACGACGGTATCAATGCCTTCATCTAACAGTTCAGTCACGGTGTCACGATCAACATCAAGGATATAAGTGTCATTGCCCAAACCACCTATTAGGACGTCAGCACCTAATCCACCGATCAGCGTGTCGTTACCTGAACCACCATAGAGATAATCAGCGCCAGCGCCACCAGACAGAGTGTCATTGCCCGCTAAACCACCAAGAATGTTGTTACCACTGTTACCAATGATGACGTTGTCCAGAATGTTACCATTGCCGTCCAGGGCAGCAGTACCCGTCAAGGTAAGGTTTTCAACATTGTCAGTCAGTGAGTAGTTGATCGCTGATAGAACCGTGTCTGTTCCTTCGCCTGCAAGCTCAGTGATGGTATCGCGATCAATATCTAAAATGTAGGTGTCGTTACCCAACCCACCCAACAGAATGTCTGCACCTGCACCACCAGTCAGGGTGTCATTCCCCGCTAAACCACCGAGGGTGTTGTTACCGCTATTACCAACGATGATGTTGTCCTTTGTGTTGCCATTGCCATTTATGGCAGCAGCGCCAACTAAGGTCAGGTTTTCAATATTTGCAGTCAGTGAATAGTTGATTGAGGCAAGGACTAGATCCGTGCCTTCTCCAGCCAGCTCAATGACGTTATCGCGGTCAATATCGAGAATGTAGGTATCATTACCTGTTCCACCATACAGCGCATCAAGGCCTGTTCCACCCGTCAGCGTATCGTTACCTAAACCACCAAAGAGATAATCAACACCCGCTCCACCCGCAATGAAATCATTACCTGCTTGACCATTCAGGGTGTTGTTACCACTGTTACCAATGATGATGTTGTCCAGATTATTGCCGTTGCCGTTTAGAGCAGCAGAACCTAGGAATGTGAGGTTTTCAACATTGTCTGTCAAGGTGTAGTTGATTGAAGACAGGACTAGATCGGTGCCTTGATCTGCAAGTTCTGTCACGGTGTCACGGTCGATATCGAGGATGTAGGTATCGTTGCCCAAGCCACCTTTCAGGATGTCTGTGCCTGTACCACCAGTCAGAACATCGTTGCCACTGCCACCGATCAGCGTATCGTTACCTTGACCACCATTTAAGTAGGTGTCGCCAGTTGTGCTACTGATGTCGACGCTGTCATTACCCGCAGAACCGAGTACGACGCTGGCGAAGTGACCCAGTGCTTGTCCATTAACATCACGAACGTCGAACGTTGTCCCTGCACCACTTGCAACAAACACGGTGCCTTCATCATCCGCACGACTTTCAACACCCACGAGTCCATCGCTGCCATTTTCGGCTTGGATTCGAACTGCGAGGCCGCCGTCTTGTGGCGCGACACTGCTACTGTCGTGAATGTTGCCGTTACCCACTTCACTTGCTGTGAGAGTGAGGCGAACTTCTGTGGCAGCGGTATTGATGACGAGTGTGTCTAAGCTGGCGCCTAGATTAACCAGATAAGGTAGTTCTTCATTGATCGTTGCGGTATCCAGATTCAGAACATATGTATCTGGATTTGGCGTACCGATAATGGTCGTACCGTAAATGTCATTGACATTGATGGTTACTGCTTTGGTCGCTGTTAAACCGTTGTTGTCGGTTGCGATGACATTGAACTGATAGCTTGGGGTGGTTTCGAAATCAGCCGCGCCGTTGAGTGTCACAACGCCTGTCAGCGCATCAATCGTAAAGGCACCCGCATCGGCACCTGTCAGTGAGTAGGTATGCGTATCAAGCAATTCATCTGTGACTGTGGCGGTATACACCACGGCACCGATGCTCGCTGCACCTTCGTTGATATTGCCCGTTGCGCCACTGGTAATGACTGGCGCATCGTTGGTACCTGTAATGGTGTACGTTGCAGTTTGAGTAACGGTTGCGCCTTGTGCATCTTGAACTTCATAAGTAGCGACGATGACCGCTTGTTGACCAACAGCCAAATAGTCATATCCACTGTTGGCTGGATCAATGCTCAGAACATTGCCAGATAAGCTGACGCCTGCTGGGTTAGCCGTGGCAACACCATCAACGCTGTAGCTAATATTGGCAACGCTGAGGGTGGCGGTTTCGCCTGTATCCACATCGCTTGCACCAACCAAAAGATCGAAGGTTGCTGCAGGTGCGTCGCCTTCAGTTACGCTACCGCTCAATGCTGCTGCAACTACTGGTGCGTCGTTAGTGCCAGTAATGGTTAAAGTGGCAGTTTGCGCAATCATTTCACCTTCTGAACCTTGAATGGTGTAGTTCAAAATGATGGTTGCTTGCTCGCCCACAGCCAAATGATCATAAGTACTGTCAGTTGGATCAATCAGCAGATCAGTACCCGACAAGCTGATGCCAGCTGGCAAGTCAGTGCCGCTATTACCTGTTGCAGTACCATCTACACTGAAGGTGACATTATCAATGCTGAGTGTGTCGCCTGTGTCAACATCACTTGCACCCGTCAACAGACTGTAGGTAGAAGCTGGATCGCCTTCAGCAACGGTGGTGCTGATAGGACCCGTCACTACTGGTGCATCATTCTGACCGCCAACCGCAACGTTAATTACTTGGTCTACAGTTCCACCATGACCATCAGAAACGGTCACCGTGAACTGTTCGAAGACCACTTGATCAACACCAACTTGTTGAGCCGCTACATTGGACAATGTATAGATCCATTGAACGGTACCATCGCCAACGCCTGTGGCACTATTGATGATTGTTGCACTGAGCACGCCGCCCAAGATATTGCCGCTATCAGCTACAACCGTTGTGGTGTGAGCATCAGTCAGATCAACATCGTCAAATATGATAATGCCAGTATCGGAGATGTTGCCGCCAACCACTGCAAAGTCTTCAATCACAACACCCGTACTGCTTGCAGTACTGATCGTTGGTGCATCATTAGTACCAGTCACGGTTAAGGTTGCAGTTTGATTGACTGTCGCGCCTTGTGCATCCTGAATGACATAAGTCACAACGATGGTTGTTTGCTCACCCACGGCCAAATGATCATAAGCACTGTCAGTTGGATCAATCAGCAGATCAGTACCCGACAAGCTGATGCCTGCTGGTAAGTCGCTACCGCTATTACCCGTTGCAGTACCATCAACACTGTACGATGCATTGATCACGCTGAGGCTAGCGGTTTCGCCAGTATCAACATCACTTGCACCAGCTAACAGATTGAATGTAGAAGCTGGGTCATTTTCAGCAACGGTAGTGCTCAATGCCGCAGCAACCACAGGTGCATCGTTAGTGCCAGTTACGGTTAAGGTTGCAGTTTGAGTAACCGTCGCACCTTGCGCATCTTGAACTTGATAGGTAGCAACGATAACTGCTTGTTGACCCACAGCCAAATAGTCATAAGCACTGTTGGCTGGATCAATAGTCAGATCAGAGCCAGACAAGCTGATGCCTGCTGGTAAATCGCTACCACTGTTACCCGTTGCAGCACCATCAACACTGTAAGTGGCATTCACAACGCTGAGTGTGGCAGTTTCGCCTGTGTCAACATCACTTGCACCGACCAATAGATTGATGGTTGAGGCTGAATCGTTTTCAGCGACGGTGGTGCTTAATGGTGCAGCAACCACTGGCGCATCATTGGTACCCGTAATCGTTAGGGTGGCAGTTTGAGCAACCGCTGCACCATGGATATCTTGAACGACATAGTTCACAACGATGACCGCTTGTTGACCGACTGCCAAATAGTCATAAGCACTGTTGGTTGGGTCAATCACTAGATCAGAACCTGAC
The DNA here is from genome assembly GCA_025363155.1 of Moraxellaceae bacterium. GTDB lineage: Bacteria > Pseudomonadota > Gammaproteobacteria > Pseudomonadales > Moraxellaceae > Aquirhabdus. Next base: position 9,217 of record JANYEL010000084.1, on the reverse strand, counting down.
AAGCTCACGCCTGCTGGTAAGTCGCTACCACTATTACCCGTTGCAGTACCGTCAACACTGTAAGTGACATTGTCTACGCTGATGGTAGCGGTTTCGCCTGTATCAACATCACTTGCACCTGCTAACAGATTGAAGCTGGACGATGGATCGCCTTCAGCAACAGTCGTGCTCAATGCAGCAGCAACCACTGGTGTATCGTTGGTGCCTTCAATGGTTAAGGTTGCGGTTTGAGTAACTGTAGCACCTTGTGCATCTTGAACTTGATAGGTGGCTACGATGACTGCTTGTTGACCAATTGCCAAATAGTCATAAGCACTGTTGGCTGGATCAATAGTCAGATCAGAACCAGACAAGCTCACGCCTGCTGGCAAGTCGCTACCACTATTGCCTGTTGCAGCACCATCAACACTGTAAGTGGCATTCACAACGCTGAGTGTGGCAGTTTCGCCGGTGTCAACATCGCTTGCACCAAGTAACAGATTAATAGTTGAGGCTGAATCGCCTTCAGCAACAGTGGTGGTTAATGGTGCAGCAACCACTGGCGTATCATTGGTACCAGTAATGGTTAAGGTGGCAGTTTGAGTAACCGTTGCACCTTGCGCATCTTGAACGTCATAGCTGACGACGATGACTGCTTGTTGACCGACTGCCAAATAGTCATAAGCACTATTGGTTGGGTCAATCAGTAGATTAGAACCAGACAAGCTCACGCCTGCTGGTAAGTCGCTACCGCTGTTACCCGTTGCAGTACCGTCAACACTATAAGTGGCATGAACCACGCGGAGTATGGCAGTTTCGCTGTTATCAACATCGCTTGCACCTGCTAACAGGTTGAAGGTAGAAGCTAAGTCGCCTTCAGCCACAGTCGTGCTAAGTGCAGCGGCAACCACTGGTGCATCGTTGGTGCCTTGAATGGTGATATTGAGGACTGCACGATCAGTAACGAAGCCATCAGACAAACGATAGTTAAACGATTCTGTCAGAGTTTGACCAACAGCCAGTGTATTGACGGCTGGGTTTGTGCTATTCACGGTGTAGCTGTAGCTACCATTGGCATTGAGAGTGAGGCTACCGTATAAGCCAGTGAGTGCACTGCCGAGTACGCCAAGTGTACCGCTACCTTCTGTACTGCCTTTACGGATTTGATTCACGGACTTCACTGCACCGAGATCGACATCAGTGTCGTTGGTCAACACATTACCAGCGATGGCTGGTGCGTCTTCAAAGATGGTGGCGGTATCATTCACAGCAATCGGTGCATCATTGCGACCATTCACACCAATCGTGATGACTTGATTGGTCACGCCGCCATTACCATCATCAATCGCAATAGTATAGTGTTCTTGGTAAGTCTGTCCGGCAGCAGCTTGCTGTGCATCCGCATTGGATAAGGTGTAATGCCACACAATGGTGCCATCGCCTACGCCTGTTGCTGGATCAGTGATGCTTGCGGTCAAGACACCTGCAAGTGTATTTCCAGCAGCTGCAGTTACAGTCAGTGTATGACTATCTGTTAATTCAATGTCATCAAATGAGATTGCGCCAGTATCAGTGATATTGCCTGCAACCACTGCGAAGTCTTCAATGACTGCGCCTGTGGAATCTGCTGCATTGATGATTGGTGCATCGTTAATTGCGGTGACATCAATGACCAGGGTGTTTGGAGTGACGCTAGTATCAGCACCGCTATTGACCACACCACCATCATCTTGGACGTTGAATACGAGGTTGGCATAGCCTGCACCATTAGCATTAGCTGCAGCAAGGAATGTCAATAAACCTGCGTTAATGTCTGCAACACTGACTGTTGTGGTTACAGTTAACGCGACGCCGTTCAATGACAAAGTACCCGCTGTCGGCACATGGACAATCACATTTTTTAGGTTGTCTGTTCCAGCTGTGCTGCTTGCATCCGTTGGATCGGTAAAGCCGAAGTCCGCTGCACTAAACACGTAAGCGATGTCTTCTTCCGCAGTGATCGTGCTATCTGTACCTAATGGCGCATCATTGACGGAGGTCACGTCGATGGTGATCGTATTTGAAGCAACACTGGTATCGATAGCAACACCACTTGATACAACAATCGTATCTAAGTAGATCTGATTGCCATCTGAACTACCGTCGCCAAGCGGGCTGAACTCAACCCATTGCACACCTTGGAAACTTACCGCGTTGGAACCTGCTGCATAGGTGAAGACTGTGCCTGGGTTCAAGCTGGTGCGTACTTCACCACCTTGGCCATTATTTAGAACGAATGACTCTAGGTTAAACACGCCACCATTATCGGCAGTCAAACGCGCCCAGTTGTCATATGTCTGATTCGCTGAACCATTATGGAAAAAGATACCATTTCCATCTTCAGAATCGATATGCTGACCTGCGCCAACTGTGATGGTGTATCCACCTTGCGCATAAGTATCACCGTTACCTGCGTACGGGTCAGGATAGAGGTCACTCAGCGTGCCTGCACCATCAAAGGTCAGCGTGGTTTGAACTACCGCTGAACCATTTGCGGTACCACCATTGTCTTGGACATGGAATACAACATTGGCATAACCAGCGCCATTTGCATTCGCATCCGCTGCAAAGGTCAACAGACCCAAAGCAATATCTGCTGCGCTCACGCTCGTGGTGGCGGTTAATGCAGTACCAGCCAAGTACAAAGTACCCGCTGTTGGCACTTGCACAATCACATTGAGTAAGCTGTTTGCATCTGCAGTACTACCCGCATCTGTTGCATCAGCAAAACCGAAGTCTGCAGCAGTAAATACATACGCAGTGTCTTCCAAGGTCGACACAGTCGCATTAGCACCTGTAGGTGAGTCATTGACTGAGGTGACATTGATGGTAATGCTGTTAGAAGCAAGACTAGTATCAACACCTGAATCAGCGGTGCCACCATCATCTTGAACATTGAATACCACGTTGGCATAACCAGCGCCATTTGCATTCGCATCTGCGAGAAAGGTCAGTTTGCCTGCAGCAATATCTGCAGCACTAACTGATGTCGACGCAGTTAACACAGTGCCATCCAATGACAATGTGCCCGCTGTCGGCAACTGGACAATCACATTTTGTAAGCTGTTTGCACCTGCAGTGCTGCTTCCATCGGTTGCATCAGCAAAGCCGAAGTCTGCAGCGCTAAATACATAAGCGGTGTCTTCCAATGTCGTCACGGTTGCATCAGCAGCTGTTGGTGCATCATTCACTGAGTTCACGTTGAACGTAATGGTGTTTGCTGTTGCATCGGTATCAATACCACCACCTGTAGTACCGTCATTATCTTGAACTTGGAAGGTGAAGCTATCATAGCCTGTTCCATTTGCCTCGGCGACTGGAACAAATGTTAACAAGTTAGCAGCAATGTCTGTTGCCTGAATACTCTGACCATTAGTGACTGCAACGCCGTTCAGCAATAGGCTCCCTGCTGTCGGTAATGTATTGATTGTGACGGCTTGCAAAACACCGAAGTCAATATCACTAAAGCCAAAGTCAGCCTGAGTCAAGGTATAGACGACATCTTCATTTGTTGTAATTGTTTTATCTGTTCCACTCGGTGCGTCATTTACCCCAGTTACGGTGAGATCATAGATCGCCTGCATAGTGCCACCATTAGGCGCAGCGACAGAATATGGAACATGAATAACAGCATTTTTACCTGTTGTGAGTGTCTGAAATGCACTGCCAAGAGTGACTGAAATTTTATTATTGACATCCACTGTCGCAGTAAAATCACTGGCAGTAAAAGAATAACCTGTCGGAGAATCGACAGTAGGGACAGCGCCAGTCACCAAATCAATAACAATGGTGTCACCTGCGTTAAAGTTTAACCCAGCCCAATTCACATAGACAGCATCTTGATCAAAGGTGACTGCACCAGCTGTCAACGGACCCGAATTTAATGTAGCGCTAGAAATAGCTTGTAAGTTATTAGTCACATCTTTAATAGCAAAACCATTAAAATTAGCAGCTCCATTAAAGCCGCTGTTAGCTGTGAATGTAATGATCATTTGTGTTGCTGTAACATCAACATTAAAAGCACCAGCCCCGCCACCATATCCAGAACTCGTTTCCACACCAGAATTGACCGTTATGTTTTCAGAGTAATAAGTACTATTTAAATTTGGAAACAGATATTGGTACGATAAATTTGTACCATTAGACACCCCACCTCCGTTTGCACCAATCTGTAAAATCCCCGCGACCGCTGGGTCATTTGCAAGAACATCATACGTTGTCGTTGTATCATCTTCCGTTATCGTAACCGAATCATCTACGCCATTCACTGCGGTGACATCAATCGTGATCGTGTTTGAAGTGGCGCTGGTATCAACACCTGAATTTGATGTACCACCATCATCTTGAACATTGAATGCAACGTTGGCATAGCCTGAGCCATTTGCATCGGCAGCTGCTATGAAAGTCAGTTTGCCTGCTGCGATATCTACCACACTGACTGATGTGGTCGCTGTTAATGCAATACCATTCAATGACAATGTACCTGCTGTCGGTAACTGGACAATGACGTTGAGTAAGCTGTTTGCACCAGCAGTACTGCCCGCATCGGTTGCATCTGCAAAACCGAAGTTTGCAGTCGTAAATACATAGGCTGTATCTTCCAATGTCGATACGGTCGAATTAGCACCTGTTGGTGAGTCATTGACTGAGGTGACGTTGACTGTAATCGTTTTAGTAGTAGCACTGGTATCAACACCACCAAATCCTACACCACCATCATCCTGAACTTTAAACGCAAAGTTTGCATAGCCTGCGCCATTCACATTGCTTGCAGCGATGAAGGTCAACTTGCCAGCGGCGATATCAGCAGCACTAATGGTATTCGTACCCGTTAATACAGTGCCATTCAGTGACAACGTACCAGCAGTTGGCTGTTGAATAATCACATTGAGTAAATTGTTTGCACCCGAACCACTTGCCGCATCAACTGGATCGCTAAAGCCGAAATCTGCAGTAGCAAATACATACGCGGTGTCTTCCAACGCAGTCACAGTGCTGTTGGCAGCGACTGGTGCATCGTTGATTGCTATAACGTCAATCGTGAGAACATTTGCAGTTGGGTCAGTATTCACACCACCATTGGCTGTGCCGCCATTGTCTTGAACTTGGAAGTTTAAGGTTGATGATGCGTTACCGCTGACATTGGCGCCGGCTGCATAAGACAGCTTGCCTAGGTTGATGTCTGTAAGAGTAACCGTTGTCGTTGCGCCCACTGCAACACCATTAAAATACAAGGTGCCTGTACTTGGCAGTTGAACGACTACACTGCTAAAAGCATTTTGCGGGGAATCATTAACATCGGTAAAACCAAAGTCACTGGCGTGGAAAAGGTAAAAAGCATCTTCTTGCATGATGATGTTGTTATCAGTGCCAGCAGGTGCATCGTTCACTGAGTTCACGTTGAAGGTGATGGTATTTGCGGTTTGATCGGTATCAATACCACCACTTGCAGTACCGCCATTATCTTTCACAAAGAAAGAAAAGTTAGCATTAATACCATTTGCATTTGCAGCTGGTGTAAACGTTAATTTGTTGGCAACAATGTCTGTAACCAAAACACTCTGACCCGCCATAACTGAAGTGCCATTCAACTTCAAACTACCAGTTGATGGAGGAACGACTATCACACTCAGAAAACTGTTAGCACCTAAATCCGCAGGATCGCTAAAACCAAAGTCAGCTTGAGTCAACGTATAAGTATTATCTTCATTGATTGTAATCGTCTTATCGGTACCAGCCGGGGCCTCATTGACATTAGAGACGCCAATGGTAAAGACTTTGCTATTAGTTGCACCATTACTATTTGTCGCTAACACAGTGATACTTTTACTCGTCGCCGTTTCGAAATCCAACAGACTCGCGTTGGCAACAGTCACCACGCCCGTATTAGGATCAATTACAAAACACCCACCAGCACTATTACTCAGGGTATATGTCACTGCAGGACCGACATCAATATTAGCAGCAGAAGCAGTAACACCAACCAATGTACCATTTGTTGCATTTTCTGCAACAGTGTTACCAGCACCATCGGTATCAGAAACAGCGCCAACCCCCGTACTAGTTACTTGAATATCATCAAGATAGAATCCCTCAAAATTATTAGCGATATTATCCCCTGTTGCAAAACTGAATCGAAGTTGAATGTTGCTTCCTGCGTAAGCACTTAAATTAATCGTCTGTGCAGTCCAAGCATTCGCATCAGGCAAAGAAGAAATGAGCGTCGTAAAAGAACCACCATTCTGAGATATTGCAACACTAGCTCTATCATACGGACTACTAGTATTCGCACCATGCTCTGTTTGTAAGAAGTAATTAAAGCTTAGCGATGATGCGCCACTCCCCAAACTGATTATGGGCGTCAGCACATTCCCACTGACTGTCCCAGCATCGAAGTTACCACCACCATTTATATTTTCGCCTTGTCCAAAGTACAAACTATCATCTGCACTGTGACCCGCCTGATTTCCACGTCCTGTAGACAAATGCCACAACCCTGACGTGCTTGTACCATCTAAATTTGCATTTCCTGATCCATCATTAAAATCAGCGGTATAAATAGTAGTCATAATCTTATTTCCTAAATATGTTCGTTTAAATTAAATAAAAAAGTTGTTTTATGTATCGCTTGGTTTGGCATTTAAAAAATTAACTGCCTTCACCCCCCGGTTTTCCCCATTTTCCACATAATCCGCGCATCCAAATCTGTGCAAATAACAATCAACTCAACCCCACCCATCAATTGATTTTGTTATTTTGATTTCCTGCTCTAAGATCCCCAAATTAGACCTGCTAGAAATACCCTGAAATCATTACTTTAGTCTATAGCCCATTCGGGTGACTGCCCCGTTCAAACTTCAACAAGCCACTTGCACAAAAGCAGCGAACAAAATAGACATCACTTAAAAACTAAAGACTAAAAATCTCCATGATTTACAATGTAATTTCTCATTAACAAACATCCTTAAATGTAACTATGTATCAACTATTCGTAACATATTTACATTGATAAATACGACATAACGCTCAAATTACAGCCAATTCCACAAAAACACATTTGTAACCAAATGTGCTATTCGATCAAATAACACCCATACAGAAAGAAATAAAGTGACACAGTTCTCTTTTTTTAAAATAAAACATGTGTTTTTCAGGATCTCGAAGAATCGCTAAGCTGGCAGCTCACGATTTCCAGAACAATGTAAGTTTGTGTAATTAAAGTAATCGATATTTATCGACAAAACTGTTTAACGAATGAACAGGCCATCTTTATTCTTGTTATCTGCATAGTGTATTATGCGCCGTGAAAAACGACTGGTATGGCGTAGTGGATGAGAACATCCTATTCGTTAGCTGTCGTATTAATCAAGATTTCTAATTCAATACTGTGCTATTATATTATGATATTCATAGTGTTTTATGAAATATGGGCCTGTAGCTCAGTTGGTTAGAGCAGCGGACTCATAATCCGTTGGTCGACAGTTCAAGTCTGTCCAGGCCCACCATATTTGCTGATAAAAACAAAAAAAACTTATCCTAGAAAGACCATCCATTACTCACCACAAGACTTCCTTTTTTTTGATCTATCATTCATTTCAGGCATAAAAAAACCCGCACGATATGCGAGTTTTTAGCCTTATATTGAACTGACTTTGCTACTGAAAATCACCCTCAATTGTCATTCAACAAATGTCTGTGTAGTTCCCTGAGTGTCAATTTCAATTTTGACATTGATTGAATGATCTTTGTCTATTTTCATCGTCAATTCAGTCTCAAGACTTTGGATAAAAGCTTGTTCAAGCATTTCCCGAAGATATTTAAAAATTAAAATTGGCGTATTGTCAGCCAAGCCATTCAGATGGATTTCATTACTAGTTTTATCAATCCAAGTACCGATTAGATAATCCAAGCCCCACGCAGCATTTCTTAACTCCGATCCAGAGATCGCATATTTGGTTGTCGTTATGGTTTCTAAGATACGCCATGTGATTTCTAATTTTACGGTATCTGTCTCATTTATAACATGATCTGTCATTTTTATTCCTCCATCCTTGTAGAGTCTATTGCTGCAAAAATAGACCTATAGACAGTTATAGTCAATATAGAATTATGATCAGATTTGCATAGAATGCTAGAAACCATCGATTCAACGCCTAGAATCCAAACAATCTCTTTGTTTTTCAACACATAAATTTAATCAACGACAATAGCGAATAGCTAATTTTTTATTAGGTACTTTTAATATTTTCAACAGATTACATCGATTACTTTATATACAAATACTGCATTTGATAGTTTTGAGTTGATCGGACGGATAAATTTATCTCTTAAACACAAGAAATAGGATTTTCATTCATTGCAAAGTAAACACAAACACAGTTATCAACGCACAGAAAAGTATAGTTGCTGGAAAATAAAGCGAGGCACAAATCATCTTTGGGTGTGTTAATTTTAGATGATCAATCAAACGAATTTATTGAATTGAGCTTAGCCGCCTGCCTATAAAAGAGCCTCGTATCTGAATGATATTTGTTTCTTTTTAAATCATCATTAGCTCAAAAAAATCTCGCTGACTACAAAATACACATTTCAAAAAATATCAACAAATTCAGTAGTTCCACGCGTTCCACACAGACTTATCCACATGATTACCCGCAAGCTTTGGGGGTAACTTTTACGAATTGAAGCGACTCGCGTATGCCGATCATTTTCAATGAATCCAATTAAACATAAAAATGCTAATGTAAATTTTCTTGCAACCATTCTGCAGAAAATTTGGGCAACCCCGCAGATGACCAATCACCCGCTAACTGCACCACAAACAGTTTATCTTCTTTGCAGATATGAGGACTAAGGTGAGAAGTAATTTCCTCTGCGGATAGATCACTATGTGCGATCCATGTGGAGTGCAAAAGGGCCAACTATTGATATCCAAACCACTAATTGCCCTGCATATTCCATTGTAACTATTATGATTGACTAGATCATAAGCTATCAGATACTCATTCATACCGATCTCCTTGTATTTGATACTATGCAATGTGACCCCTGCTGAAAATTAAGGACGAAATTTTAAGAGATATAATTCAGTCAAAAGGAGTTACATCTCATGCGTCAAAGATACAGTCCAGAGTTCAAAGCCGAAGCGGTTAAGTTAGTTCTTGAGCAAGAACAAACCCTGAGCGACGTCAGTCGCAAT
>JANYEL010000011.1 GCA_025363155.1 Moraxellaceae bacterium | reverse complement strand
TTTTCTTGCGTAGCCATAGAACATTGGACACGCAGGCTTAAAATCAACTGCTGCTTTATACGAACCATAACCACCAAACCAACGGATAAAATACGGATAGGTCATATCTGAACTGATATGCTGTGGATCTGCATGCGCCTTTAATCCTTTCGCAATTGCCACCGTAATGCGTTTACCCACAACGCCACCAATGCGCCATGCGGTTGCCAGCGGAACCTGATAACCCACAATCATAGCTTTAGCTTTCGCCGAAAGCGACTTCTCAAATGCCTTTGATGTCGCATCTCCGATATCAATGCCAATGATCTTCGATACGCGATTTGGATATTGCATATAGTACTGATAACCAAAGAAACAGCCCCAATCATGCAGCATCAAATGCACGTTCTGATCTGGACTAACTTGATCAATAATCTCGCGCAGAATTTCAGTTGTCTCAACCAGCGAATACGCTTTGCGCGGTTTGGTTACATCAAAACCGGGGAATGTGAAATAAACACAACGATAGCTTTTCTTAAAAAAATTAATTTGCTTCGCCCAGATACGATAGGTATCAGGCCAACCGTGAACCATGACGATGGTTTCTAACCCTTCACCTTCAACAAATACATCCACACCCGCAATACTGTATTGTTTTTTCATCACGTTAATCTCAACTTTGAGCAAAAATCAAACATCCATAAACTTGGGCTTAGTTAACCACTTTTTATATCGACAAGTGTTGCCATTTCTTAACCTTGGCAGTCAATAAAAAAGAGGCTGATTTTTAATGTCAGCCTCTTTTGAGAGTTTCACGGAAAAGTGAGAAACTTAACTCACGCGATCACCTGCTTTCGCGCCGCTATCAGGTGATAACAGGAAAATCCCATCATCATTCCCTGCTGCTAAAACCATACCGTTTGACATGCCGAAACGCATCTTACGTGGAGCAAGATTGGCAACGACAATCGTCAAGCGATTGATCAACGCTTCTGGCGCATACGCACCGCGAATGCCACTGAACACAGTACGCGGCTCAGCTTCACCAGCATCCAACGTCAGTTGCAGCAATTTATCTGAACCCTCAACTGTTTCAGCATTCAAGATTTTGGCGACACGCAATTCCACTTTCAGGAAGTCTTCAATACCAATCACACCACTTTCTGTTGGAGTTGCGGTAGATTTCGCTTTTTCAGCAGAAGCCGATTTCGCTGGCTTTGCCGCAACTTTCGCTACTGGTGCAGCGGCTGCCGAACCCACCAAGGTTTCTTTCGATGCATCAACCATCGCTTCCACTTTGTCTTTTTCAACACGTTGCATCAGTGGTTGGAAAGTCTCAATGCCATGATCGAGCAACACGTCAAAACGACTATCCCAATCCATTGATTTTAGGTTCAAGAACGACTGAACTTGGGATGCCATGATCGGTAAAATCGGGGACAAATAAACAATCAATTGACGGAACAGATTAAGACCCGTTGAGCAAACCGCATGAACTTCAGCGTCCATACCTTCTTGCTTCGCAAGCGCCCATGGTTTTTTGTCATCAATATACTGATTCGCACGATCAGCCAACGCCATGATGTCGCGAATCGCACGACTAAATTCGCGCTGTTCATACGCGCGACCAATCGCCTCGCCTGCATCAATAAAGTCTTGCAGCAATTGTGGTTCGCTCGAAGTTGGCGACAGCTTTCCGTCAAATTTCTTGCTAATAAATCCTGCACAGCGGCTGGCGATATTGACCACTTTACCGACCAAATCGCTGTTTACTTTCAAAGTAAAATCTTCAAGATTCAGGTCAATATCTTCAACCGTATCTGACAATTTACTTGCAAAGTAATAACGCAGATATTCGGGATTCAAATGCTCTAAATAGGTTTCCGCTTTAATGAACGTACCGCGTGACTTGCTCATTTTTTCTTTATTAACGGTCAAGAAACCATTGGCAAAAATCGCGGTTGGCGTGCGATAGCCCGCGCCTTCCAACATCGCTGGCCAGAACAATGAATGGAAATAAACAATATCTTTACCTATGAAATGATACAGCTCTGTCGTGCTGTCTTTGGCAAAGTATTCATCAAAATTCAGGTCATGACGCTTGCTACACAGATGCTCAAAACTCGCCATATAACCAATTGGCGCATCCACCCACACGTAGAAATATTTGTTAGGCGCATCAGGAATTTCAAAACCAAAATAAGGCGCATCACGCGAAATATCCCAATCCGTCAAACCTGACTCAAACCATTCACCGAGTTTATTGCTGATACTGCTTTGCAAACGACCTTCACCGCGGGTCCACTCTTGCAGGAAGTCTGCGAAATGTGGCAATTGGAAGAAGTAATGTTCTGATTCTTTTTCAACTGGCACTGCGCCGCTCAAAGTTGAAAACGGATTTTTCAGTTCGGTCGCGTTATAAGTGACTCCGCAGACTTCGCAGGAATCGCCGTATTGGTCTTTTGCGCCGCACTTCGGACATTCACCTTTGATGAAACGGTCGGCGAGGAATAAGCCTTTTTCTGGATCAAAAAGCTGGCACACAGGACGCGATGTAATATGTCCTGCCTCGCGATTCGCAAGATAAATCTCGCGTGAGCGTTTGCGATTTTCTTCGCTGTGCGTCGAATGATATTGATCAAAACCCACAAAAAAACCTGCAAAATCGCGCTCATGTTCGCGTTGAACTTGGGCAATTTGCTGTTCTGGCGTCACGCCATTGGCTTCAGCTTTGAGCATGATCGCCGTGCCGTGCGCATCATCGCCACAGACGTAAGTGACCTGATGACCTTGCGAACGCATTGCGCGCACCCAAATATCAGTTTGCACATAACCGACCAAATGACCTAAGTGAATCGGGCCATTTGCGTACGGCAATGCACTGGTGACAAGGATTTTACGACCTGTTTTTGAAACATGGCTTTGGGTGTGGTTTGCAGATGCAGCATTCGTCGACACGGAACTTTACTCATATTTATTACCAATATGCCTAATATAGCAAAACTAAGCTTTAATCGCCTGTGCTATTGCGGCTGGAAGTTGATAAAATTAGCGCCAATCGCAATTAAGTCTCGCCCCGATTCTATTTATAGTGCGTCTCAGGAAAACCTCATGCTCGACAAAATCAAAAACCTTTTTGCCCAAACACCCGATAGCAACACGTCGACGCAAAAAGCTGAAGCAATCGTTGTTGAGCCGAATGACGCGCTGATTCAAGACATACTGGTTGCGACCTTGTTTGATAGCTCAAACCAGACGATCGCATCGTCTGTGACCAAAATCGAGCTGAATGACCGAATTCTCAATTTGAATATTAAGCTGCCAATCGGTTTTAAAGGGGATCCGCAAGCCTTACACGACAAATTGGCAAATGCCTTGGAGCCGATTGGTGTTCAAGAAGTGAACCTGCATTTGGTACAGCAAAAAATCTCTGGCGATGCCAAAGCAGCGCAACCACCCGTTGCCTCAGAAAATAAATTGCCAATCGTCACTGATGCCAGCGCACCTGTACCAACTTCGACACCTTCGCGCCCTGTGCCGCCAAAGCAAACCGAACTCAAAGCACATCCGCGTATTCGTCACATCATCGTAGTGGCGTCGGGTAAAGGCGGCGTCGGCAAATCCACAACCGCCGTCAACCTTGCCCTCGCTTTGCAAAAAACTGGCGCGAAAGTCGGCATGCTCGATGCGGATATTTATGGCCCAAGTATTCCGACCATGCTCGGCATCGCTGGCAAAACGCCACTGATTGAAAATGATCAATTTGTTCCGCTTTCCGCACATGGTTTGGCGGTATTATCAATTGGCAATCTCACAGGCGATGACAATACGCCCATCGTCTGGCGCGGCCCGAAAGCGACTGGCGCGTTAATGCAGTTATTTGGTCAAACCAATTGGCCTGAACTTGATTATTTGGTTATCGACATGCCGCCGGGTACGGGAGATATTCAACTGACTTTGGCGCAGCGCATTCCTGTTTCTGGCGCGGTCATCGTCACGACACCGCAGCACATTGCGCTGCTCGACGCGCAGAAAGGCATTGAGCTATTCAATAAAGTGAATATTCCAGTGCTTGGCGTAATTGAAAATATGGCACTGCATGTCTGTAGCGAATGTGGTCATATTGATGAGATTTTTGGTGCAGGTGGCGGTGAGAAATTAGGCGCGCAATACCATGTGCCGTTGCTGGGTAAACTGCCCCTGACCAGCTCAATTCGTATCAATGCCGACACTGGCAATCCAAGTGTCGTCGCAGGCGATGATGCCGCACCGCTTTATCAGCAAATTGCACTGAATGTGATTAAGGAAGTTGAGAAGTTAGGTGAAGTGCATGCGAGGGATGATAAGAGGATTTTTTAAAAACCCTTCACAAGCTAGCAACCACTCAACATACAACTTCAGCGGATGCTCTACTCGGTTAGCAGTGAGGCATCCTCTAATTCCTTTAAGGTTTTACCTGTAGGTGTTTTCCAACTTTGCGGTCCGCTTCTTGATGTTCCTGCAACAATAGCTGCGGCATAGCTGGAAGAACTTAGAAGTATATCCTCTGCTGCGAGGAGCTTTTCATTTTCTAATACTAAAGAGCCGTAAGCTATTAAGCGCTCTTTGAAAGAAATTAGCTTTCCAGGAAAACTGTCAGTGTTGCTAAGTGACAATTGAGACCCCTTTTTCAAAACAAAGCCCTCATCCGTCATCGCACCATATGCGGTGATATTGTTGACGCGAAAAACTAGTTGTGTGAGAGCATTAACTCTGGCCAGCACAATTGGCGAAGAAATTGTAACTTCATTAATAGGCTGTTGCCTCAAAATAGGTTCAAGTATTTGATAACCTAAAATTCCGAGTACCATCCTAATATTCTCTACGAATTCCGCCATAGAGTCTCGATCTGCACGTGGAAGACTAGATTCTGGAGGCGTGTTTCCATTCTCTAATTGATAGCGGTCAGCTTGCTTGGCAAGAGATACCAAGGTCGACTCAATATATTTTATATGTGCCTTTGTGAGATTCTCATCCTTACTGGTGAAAATAACTGCTTCATTCCAAAACTCTTTATTACGGTCATGAGTCGTTAGACGCTGGGAAACATTCTCTGACTCTCCAATATATGCAATAGGTTTAGTATCGCCAAATCGACCTTCAAATAAAAAATAGACACCTGTTTTAGCCGCTTCGGGCCAACTTGAAAGCTCTCCAAGTCGATTCCGAGGACAAGCAATCGCATGTCCAGTCCAGTTCACAAGCTCAGCGTAACGTATCCCTGTTACCGTTGCATCTGCCAAATAAACGCGTATTGATTTACCTAAAGGCATGAGCCACTCCTTGATATATTATTTTGGGTCTTAGGAAGTTAAAGCGGATTATTTCTTAGAAGTTTAAGTAGCCCAAGATACACGTTATCACGCCGATGATTGAAACGATACTCGGTTTCTTTCAGGTGTAAATAGAACGTATGTTTTGCGACCCCATTAAACTTCGCCAGTCGTTTTTTTGCATAACTCCAAAAAGACTCAATGCCATTGATATGACGATCACCATTGGCAAATTCATTAGCACCATGATTCACTCTAAAGTGCTTGTCGTAGCCAATATCCACTAAGCCTTCATAACCACGCCAACCATCGGAATGAATCACCGTACCAAGGTCAACATGACCTCGGATAATGCCTTGTAGCGTGGCTTTGGAGCAATCTGGAACGATTTCGGTATACACTTTACCTTGTCGTTTTAATAAACCAAAA
>JANYEL010000235.1 GCA_025363155.1 Moraxellaceae bacterium | reverse complement strand
AGTCAAAAAGATGACGCGTTCACGCAGCAAGCGTGAAAAAATATCAAAAGAGCGTTCACCGCGTGCGGACTGTTCGACGACCATTGGGACTAAAGCGTTTTGCAAGTCAATCACCTTTTTCTTCCTTTTGACTGGGCTCATTCATAGAGCTAATGAATAGTATCGCTAGTCTCTAAATATGGGGGATATAGTATGAAATTGCAAAGGGCATCTGTACGATTTATGAGTAAAAAAAGACGCAATTCGCGTCTTTTTTTACTCATTCACTGATAAAAGAATATTTTATCAGTGAAATGTTTAGATATTAACCTTGTTGCTGTTGATTACGCTTCAAAAGCTCTTGGTAATCCACAGTCACTTCGGTCACTTTTGCATTAGCAAGGATATGATCAACCACTTGATCTTCTAACACTACTGCTTCGACTTGAGCACGTTGTTGCTTGTCGTTGGTGTAGTATTCGATGACTTCAGTTGGATCTTCGTAAGATTCTGCTGATTCAGCAATCATCTTTTGAACGCGTTCTTGATCCACTTGTAGGTTTGCATCGGCAATCACTTTGCTGATCAATACACCCAATTTGACTGAACGCTCTGATTTGTCCTGGAACAATTCATCAGGCAGCATTTTTTCATCAAATTGTTGTGCGCCGCCAAACTGTTGCGCAAATTGTTGCAACATCATTTTGCGTTGACGGCCGATTTCTTCAGCAACCATTGCTTTAGGGACTTCAATTTCGTTCGCTGCCAACACTGCATCAAATGCTTGTTGTTTCAGTTGGTTGCGCAAGCTGCTTTTGACTTCGCGTTCCATGTTTTTACGCACGTCCGCTTTCAGTTTGTCAATGCCGCCGTCTGCAGGTGCAAGGTCAATACCGAACAATTGCAAGAATTGCGCATCGATTACTGGAAGTTCAGCACTTTCAATTTCAGATACGTTGATTTTGAACTGAGCGAGTTTGCCAGCCAAGTTTTCTGCTTGGTAATCAGCTGGGAAGGTCACGTCGATGACTTTTTCTTCGCCTGCTTTCATGCCAACGATGCCAGCTTCAAAGCCAGGGATCATTTTGTTTGAGCCAAGGATCAGTTTGAAGCCTTTAGATGCGCCGCCATCAAACAATTCGCCATCAATGCTGCCTTCGAAGTCGAAAGTCACTTGATCGCCGTCAGCTGCTTTGCCTTTTTTCGTGGCAAAAACTTGACGCTGTTTACGGAGATTGTCGATCATAGTGTCGACATCAGCGTCACCGACTGAGCTGATTTGACGTTCAACAGTCAAACCATCAAAGCTGTTTACAGTGACTTCTGGATATACTTCAACCAACGCTTTGTAGACCAAGCCAGCATCATTTACATCCACTGATTCAATGCTTGGCATGCCAACAGCATTGATTTTTTCTTGTTCAATCGCTTCAAATACGGTGTCACGTACGAGATCGTTGATCACATCTTGTTGAATAGATTGACCATATTCAGCTTGAATGCGTGATAGTGGCACTTTGCCTGGACGGAAACCGTTGATTTTTGCTGTTTTAGCAACGCGTTGAAGGCGTGCGTCGAATTGGGTTTTAAGGCGTTGTGCTGGAACAGTGATGTTCAGGCGGCGTTCTAGCCCAGAGACCACTTCAGTCGTAATTTGCATGGTTTTCTCGATCCTAGAAATATGATTGTAGAGAATGAGGTTGAATCCATCCCAGTGCACTCGAAAGAGTAAGCCACTCGGCATGAAAAAATTAGTGCCGAAGTATAAGCGATATTGTTGATGGATTCAAAAGGAATGCGACGGACACAGCGACTTTTCGATAGAAAAGCCCGTGCTGTCTTGATCGCTGTGACAGATTCATTTGATTACTGAGTTGAACATTCGGCCCAGTCAGGATGGCGTTGGCAACGCCAGTATTTACTGAAATTGGCTCTGTCTTGGGTGGCATATTGGTGTTGCAATGTCGTCAGTGCATTAGCGGCATCTGTGAAAACATTATTGCCATAAAGGATTCGCAGTTTGCCGAGTTCTTGTCCGGCTTGAATCGGTTGGTTGTTTAACGCGAGTGCAGTCGCATAACGTGACAAATTAGCAACTTGCGGGAAGCGATAGGCAACTTCTCGGGTCCAATCCAATTGTTCTTGAGTCATATTCGGCGTTGGACTAATCGATTGTAGGTGCAAATAATCACGTAATTGGGTCAGCAAAATAATTCGACTTGGCGACTCAACTGAAATCGGAGCGGTGCTCGGTGTGAGTGTATTTGGCCTAAAGGTTCGATATTCTTGATTGAGTGAATTGTACTCAAAGCCAATCCACGCCATAAAGAGAGTCGACACGACTAAGAAACTGGCAAAAGCCGCTTGCGGCAACTCCCAAGATAATTTGGGTAGACGAGTCAGATGTTTAACGACGTGCATGTTTTTGGCGTAATCTGGGGTTGTACTCAGCTCACCATAAATCATCCCAATCAACAAGCCTACAGGCAGAAGGAAGTAGGCGTAAGTCAGAGGAAACTCAAGCATGCCATGTATTAAAGCAAAACCAACAGCAAGTAAGGCATAGACACTACTGAGCGTACGTGCACTGTAGGCGAGACGACAGAACCAAACAGCTAATGAAAAGATAATAAGAGTGCCCAGAATTGGACCGTTCCAAATCATTAGATCTAGTAGGATATTATGGCTAGAGTTGGTTCTCAATCCAAGTGGGAATACGTTGGAAATATCTAGCTGCGCAACACTAACTTGGTTCCAGCCGTAACCCCAAAGAGGGCCATGCCAGACCGCCAATATAAACTGCGCCCATAGTAAATCTCGTCCTGATGATAATGCTTGTACCCGCGAGCTGAGATTAATGACGCCGTGATCTTGTGTTGCCGCAGATGTTAGCAAAGGTAGACTTATGATCAAAACGACATAAATCGCAATCCACCCAGTAACACCCAGCCAGGATAAACGCGGTGTAAAAAAACGGCTCTTCCAAGCCCACCAGACGATCATGAACAGTGCGCCAATCCATGGGGTACGTGATTGCGTTAACGCCAAACCAAAGAGCAGGAAGCATGCGAGTATGCTGCTCGTTGTCACTCCAAATCGTCGTTGTTCAAATAAAAATAAGGTGCTGGCAAGACCAATACAGAGCAGTGTTGCGAGGTTGTTGGGCTGTCCAAAGTTTGCATAGGCACGAGAGCTAGGACTCACCGCTTCAAAGAAACTAAACCCTTGGCTCAGACCTAACCATTGTCGAATGGCAATCCACGTTGAAAGCACCGCACCGAGAATAAAAACAGCGGCTAGACTTTGATAACTGCGTGTTCTGATGGATGCATCAAGGGTGAGGTTGTAGCCAATCATCATCACCGTTGCGAACCCTAGCAAATACGCCGAAACGATGATTGCATCACCCGAAAAAAAGATAATGTCAGATAGCCACTGAATCAATGGAATCAAGGCCGTCAGCGCAAACAACACCGCTGCACGAGGCAAAATAATATTTTTTTCGAACAGTAATAGACTTAAGATTAAAGCTGCTGTAAATGCCGAGAACTCACTGACACCCGTCAACCATGGATAATAATGGTGTGGGACGAGCCATGAGATAAGTAGGAAAATTGCTGCAAAAATAGAAATTAGCGGGTTAGGCACACAGACAACCTTAAGTGAAAAAGGTAATAGAAAACGATCTTTCTGAGATCGTTTTCAAAATAATTGGTTTAATTATAACCAAATTTGTGTGAAAATGTAAAAAAATGGATGGTTTCTATGCCAACATGTCCTAGTCATCTAAAAAAGCACAATAGAAATCGGAGAGTTATTGATCTCACGCTTTCTGCTTCAAGAATTGAGAGTCTAGGGGAGTGGTGTCCGAATTGTTAATAGGACGCTAGGCCTTCAATAAATGCTCAAGAATCCATTGACGTAAAGGTCCTGCCAAAGCGGGATCTTTAAAGGCGTAGACCATATTGGCTTTAAGATGGCCAAGCTTGTTACCGCAATCATAGCGTGTCCCGTCAAAGTGATGAGCACGAAACTCAAAGCGATCGAGAATTGCTGCGATACCGTCGGTCAGTTGAATTTCGCCACCAACCCCAGGCTGAATTTGTTTTAACGCTGAAAAAATTGCACTTGGTAATACATAACGACCGACTACAGCCAGAGTGCTTGGTGCATCTTCTGGTTCTGGTTTCTCAACCATGGCGATG
>JANYEL010000128.1 GCA_025363155.1 Moraxellaceae bacterium | reverse complement strand
GAATAACTGTATTCAAATAAAAAATACCTTAGAGAAGCTGTGAGGGCTCTAGAAAACAAAAAAACCACTTACAAAAATAATGTAAGTGGTTAATTTGCATAAAATTGGTTTAATTAACCCAATTTTTTCAACAACTCAGGCAATGCCTTCGCTTGATCCGCTGCATTACCAATATAACTTGCAGGTGTGAGCAACGCTAAACGCGCGCGATCTGCTTCTGGTACAGCAGTCAGTTCATTACCCGCGATAAAGTCGAGCATCATTTGACGTGTCATTGCTTGACCGCGTGTGAGTGCTTTGAGTTTTTCGTATGGTTGATCAACGTTATAACGACGCATCACAGTTTGAATTGGTTCAGCCAACACTTCTTGTGCGTTATCTAAGTCAGCGTTGATTTTGTCTGCATTTAGCTCTAATTTGCCAATGCCTTTCAAACATGCTTCGTAAGAAATCAAACTTTGCGCCAAACCAACACCCATGTTACGCAGAACAGTTGAGTCAGTCAGGTCACGCTGCCAGCGAGAAATCGGCAGTTTTTCGCCGAGATGTGCAAGCACGGCATTCGCCAGACCCAAGTTACCTTCGCTGTTTTCAAAGTCGATTGGATTGACTTTGTGTGGCATGGTTGATGAACCAACTTCACCAGCTTTCAAACGTTGTTTGAAGAAACCGAGTGAAATATAACCCCACACATCGCGGTTAAAGTCGATCAAAATCGTATTGAAACGCTTCAAGGCATCGAACAATTCTGCCATGTAATCATGCGGTTCGATCTGTGTGGTGTACGGATTGAAGTTCAAACCGAGTGAACCAATAAAGCCTTCCGCATGTGCCGCCCAGTCAATATCTGGATAAGCAGAAAGATGCGCGTTGTAGTTACCCACGGCGCCATTGATTTTGCCGAGTAATTCAACTTGTTCAAATTGTTTGATTTGGCGGGCGAGGCGATACGCAACGTTTGCAAACTCTTTACCCAAAGTCGTTGGGCTAGCCGTTTGGCCATGCGTACGTGACAGCATCGGTTGATCTGCGTGAGTCAGTGCGAGTGCAGCAATCGCATCACGCAATTGGCGCATCGAAGTCAGCAAAATGTCGCGACCGCTTTTCAGCATCAACGCATGAGACAAGTTGTTGATGTCTTCACTGGTACATGCGAAGTGAATGAATTCGCTAGCATCTTTCAATGCTGCAATCGGGGTGATTTTTTCTTTAAGGAAATATTCGACCGCTTTCACATCATGGTTTGTGGTTGCTTCAAGCGTTTTGATACGCTCTGCATCAGCTTCGCTGAAGTTCGTTACGATCGCATCAAGCGCTGCATTGGTTTCACTTGAAAAAGGCGCGAGTTCACTGATTTGTGAATGATTTGCCAATGATTGCAACCAACGCACTTCAACAGTTACGCGTGCAGCGATCAGACCAAATTCTGAAAGGTACGGGCGTAATGCATCACATTTACTGGCGTAGCGGCCATCGAGTGGGGAGAGGGCAGTTAATGTATTCAACATGTCTAATCATTCCAAGTGCAAAAAGTGGTAAAGGTTTAAGTGTTCATTTCAATTAATTAGGTATTTTTCATCTTGTAGCGTATCGCCGCTAGCAAACGAATGTCTTCTAACATCGCTCGCCGACCAAAAATTAACTGCCAAGGTCGTCCGCCCAAGTCATGCCAAATGTGCGCAGCTTGAATGCCTGCAAATAAACAAGCGCGAATGCAATCCACATTGGTTGGATCAGTTAACGTCGCTTGTTGCCCTTTAACTTTGAGGCGGGTACGCAACGTTCCTGCGGTCTCTAAGTAAGTCGTTGCCATGCCTGCCAAAATCGATGGATGGCGATATCGTTGATCAAAAAACGTGACACGTTGACTGAGAATTTTTTTCTGCAGGGTAATCAGATCAACTAAATTGGCTTTCGTGTAAACACTACGTTCAATTCTAAGTAATGCAACGACATAACGATCAATTTCAGAAGGCGACTTTGTTCTTGGTAGTGCTTGTTTAACTGTTACTTTACCAATACGACCTTCTAAATACTTAATCCCAATCAGTAAGTCATCAATATTACCCAGACGTTTACGAATATCGGTTTCATCGGATAGGGCAGATTTTAACAGCGCATCAAAAGCATCTTGGTGGCCATTGATTGCTGCTGATCCTTGAGATGCGAATGCGTAGGCAAGACCTGCAGCTTGATAAACAGAGGCGAGCGCAAGCAGTCTGAGCTGGCGAGGCGT
>JANYEL010000125.1 GCA_025363155.1 Moraxellaceae bacterium | reverse complement strand
TCACCGCACTACCCAACAATCAACTTCACAATCCAGCCAAAGAAGTTGTCTAATGCCCACAACAGAATCGACATCAACAGTACAACCACCATGACAACCCATGACGTCTTGACTGTATCTTGTTTTGTTGGCCATGTAATGCGATGCAGCTCCATCCGCGCATCGACCAACAAACGCATAAACCCTTTGCCCTGATGTGTTTTATACAACCCAAAGAGCGCAACCACTACCAATCCTGTAATAACCGCAATACGCACCCACACACTCGATGCAGATGCAACATATTGTGGCAAATAGCGATTAACCAAGGTTGCAGCAACCAACAGCACAATACAGACCAACCAAATCAAACCATCAATTTTTGAACCACTCTTGACGATTGACGCAGGATCAACCCCTTCATTAGAAAAGGTATTAATCGATACACGATCTGTCTGTTGCGTCTTACTATCAACTGTCATGATAAGTATAAACTCTTAGCGCAATATAAAATTAAAGCCATTCACACACAAATGAACCCATCTGCACATGAACAGCAAGACTAACGCAACAACATATATGGCGGGCCAGGAGAGATTCGAACTCCCAACACCCGGTTTTGGAGACCGGTGTTCTACCATTGGAACTACTAGCCCTTGATACTACACATGGCACAACAATTGATACTAAACATCATTGCACCATGACAACAACACATTCGCTAATTCCACCTAAGCAAAATTAGCGAGTGGCAAATTATACAAGAATTTCTGCAACAACACCAGCACCAACTGTACGGCCACCTTCACGAATTGCGAAACGTAGACCTTTGTCCATCGCAATTGGGTGAATCAGTTCAACAGTCATCTGAATGTTGTCACCTGGCATAACCATTTCTACGCCTTCTGGCAAGCTAATCGCACCAGTTACGTCCGTAGTACGGAAATAGAACTGTGGGCGATAACCACGTAGGAATGGTGTATGACGACCACCTTCGTCTTTTGACAACACATACACTTCAGCTTCGAACTTGGTATGTGGTTTTACTGAACCTGGTTTTGCCAATACTTGGCCACGTTGAATATCTTCACGTTTGGTACCACGTAACAACACACCACAGTTCTCGCCTGCACGACCTTCGTCTAGCAGTTTACGGAACATCTCAACACCAGTACAAGTCGTTTTTGCAGTGTCTTTGATACCGATAATTTCGATCTCTTCGCCCACTTTGATGATGCCTGACTCTACACGACCAGTCACAACAGTACCACGACCAGAAATAGAGAAGACGTCTTCGATTGGCAATAGGAATGGCTTGTCGATTGCGCGTTCTGGTTCTGGAATATACGTATCCAATGTTTCAACCAGTTTCAATACCGCTTGCACACCATAAGGTGACGCTTCATCACCATTCAATGCCAACAATGCTGAACCACGGATGATTGGTGTATCATCACCTGGGAAGTCGTATTTAGAAAGCAAATCGCGCATTTCCATTTCAACGAGTTCAAGCATTTCTTCGTCGTCAACCACTTCACATTTGTTTAAGAATACAACAATGTAAGGTACGCCAACCTGACGTGACAACAAGATGTGTTCGCGAGTCTGTGGCATTGGGCCGTCAGTTGCTGAACATACCAAAATTGCGCCGTCCATCTGAGCAGCACCAGTGATCATGTTTTTAACATAGTCAGCATGGCCTGGGCAATCCACGTGTGCATAGTGACGTGTTGGCGAGTCATATTCTACGTGTGCAGTGTTAATGGTAATACCACGTGCTTTTTCTTCTGGTGCTGAGTCAATTTCGCTTAACGCTTTGACATCGCCACCATAAGTTTTTGCACAGATCATGCTGATCGCAGCAGTCAGGGTAGTTTTACCATGATCCACGTGTCCAATTGTGCCGACGTTAACGTGCGGCTTGTTACGTTCAAACTTGGCCTTTGCCATGATTTTCTTCCTCTATAAAATGCCCTAATTGTGCATAATGCATCAACAAGGGCAAGATTAACATTAAAAACACATTAAATAAAACATTTCAAATGACGCTAAATGTAACACCATGCTTAATTTTAGCTGAGGCGTTACATTATGTCATCACAAAAACAATTATTCGTCTTCGTCAGTACCTTTCTTACCAGTCGCTGCGAATTTAGAAATAATGCCTTCTGCCACGTTACGTGGGGTTTCAGCGTATTTCTGGAATTCCATTGAGTAGGTTGCACGGCCTTGCGACATTGAACGCATTGACGTTGCATACCCAAACATTTCAGACAGTGGCACTTCTACACGAATCGCTTTTGTGCCGCCCGGTAGATCATCCATACCTTGAATCACACCACGGCGACGGTTTAAGTCACCCATAATGTCGCCCATGTAGTCTTCAGGTGTTTCCACTTCGACTTTCATGATTGGCTCAAGTAGTACTGGATCAGCTTTCATAAAGCCTTGGCGGAACGCCATTGAACCAGCCATTTTAAATGACAATTCATCAGAATCGACATCATGGTATGAACCGTCGAACAAAATCGCTTTAACGCCAACCACTGGATAACCAGCAAGAATACCGTTTTTCATGCGTTCTTGAATCCCTTTGTCAACCGCACCAAAGAATTCTTTTGGAACCGTACCACCGACAACTTCTTCCGCAAACTCATAAGTTGTTGGATGATCCGCTGGCAATGGCTCAAGACGAATGTATACATGACCAAACTTACCACGACCACCTGTTTGACGAACAAATTTACCTTCTTGTTCAACAGTTTTACGAATCGTTTCGCGATACGCAACCTGTGGTTTACCGATATTGGCTTCTACACCAAACTCACGTTTCATACGATCAACGAGAATTTCAAGATGTAGCTCACCCATACCTGCAATAATGGTTTGTGATGATTCTTCATCAGTCCAAACGCGGAATGATGGATCTTCTTTCGCCAAACGACCAAGAGCAATAGACATTTTTTCTTGGTCAGCTTTGGTTTTTGGCTCAACAGCCAAAGAGATAACTGGCTCAGGAAATTCCATACGCTCAAGTGTAATCACGTGATCTTCATCACACAATGTATCACCTGTGGTCACGTCTTTTAGACCCACAACCGCAGCAATATCACCTGCACGAATCTCTTCAAGCTCGATACGGTCATTCGCCATCATTTGCACGATGCGACCAACACGTTCTTTTTTCATCTTGACGGGATTCCATACTGGCGAACCAGCTTTTAGAACACCAGAGTAAACACGTACGAAGGTTAAGTTACCTACGAACTTGTCACTCATGATTTTAAACGCAAGTGCTGCGAACGGTGCATCATCAGATGCTTCACGTGTCGCTTCAGTTTCCGCTTTGTCGTCAAGAATACCTTTGATCGCTTCAACTTCAGTTGGTGCTGGCAAATAACGGATAACCGCGTCTAACATGGCTTGAACGCCTTTGTTTTTGAACGCAGAACCGCAAAGCATTGGCTGAATTTCGCACGCAATGGTACGCGCACGTAGACCTGCGTGGATTTGCTCTTCTGTCAAATCACCGCCATCTAAATACAAATTCATCAAGTCTTCGTTTGCTTCGGCAGCAGCTTCAATCATTTTGCCGCGCCATTCTTCAGCTTCAGCTTGAAGTGCAGCAGGAATATCGCCGTACTCAAACTTCATCCCTTGAGATTCTTCATCCCAAATGATCGCTTTCATTTTGATCAGATCAACGATCCCTTCAAAACTTTCTTCGGCACCGATTGGAATTGCGATCGGCACTGGATTTGCACCCAAACGTGTCTTCATTTGCTCTACAGCGCGGAAGAAGTTTGCACCTGTACGATCCATTTTGTTAACGAATGCCATGCGTGGCACGCGATATTTGTTGGCTTGACGCCATACAGTTTCTGACTGTGGTTGAACGCCACCAACAGCACAATACACCATACATGCACCATCAAGCACACGCATTGAACGTTCTACTTCAATCGTGAAGTCAACGTGTCCTGGTGTATCGATGATGTTAATACGATGTTGATCAAACTGCTTCGCCATACCAGACCAGAAACAAGTGGTCGCAGCGGAGGTAATAGTAATACCGCGCTCTTGCTCTTGTTCCATCCAATCCATGGTTGCTGCACCTTCGTGCACTTCACCAATCTTATGACTTACACCTGTATAAAACAGGACGCGTTCAGTCGTCGTGGTTTTACCCGCATCAATGTGCGCGGAAATACCAATGTTACGATAACGCTCTAGGGGGGTAGTACGAGCCATGTGACTTTCCTAATAATTCTTGCGTGCATCATTTGCATATAAGCCGCTTCATTCTAGTGTTGTTTGATGTCAATCAGATGACACTATACTTCACTGGAGTGAACAGATTGGCGCAAACCAATCTGCTTGCAGACACTTTCTAACAGCTTGCTTGCCTATAATAGCCAGCTTAGAAACGATAATGCGAGAACGCTTTATTCGCTTCAGCCATACGATGCACGTCTTCACGTTTTTTCATCGCAGTGCCTTTGCCTTCAGCTGCATCAAGCAATTCGCCAGCAAGGCGCAATGCCATTGTTTTTTCTGAACGCTTGAGTGATGCTTCAACCAACCAGCGCATGGCTAGGGCTGTACGACGGGAGGGGCGTACTTCCATAGGTACCTGATACGTTGCACCACCCACACGGCGAGCTTTAACCTCAACCATTGGGCGAACTTTTTCTAATACAGTTTCAAAAAATTCAACTGGATCAGTTTTGTTTTTTTCATTGATACGAATCAATGCTTTATAAACAATACCTTCAGCAACTGATTTTTTACCATCATTCATAACATGATTGATGAACTTGGCCACGGTGAGGCTGCCGAATTTTGGATCTGGCAGAATTTCACGGGCGGCGACGACACGACGTCTTGGCATAATAATAACCTTTTCTATAACACTTCAGGGATGTTCGACAGTTTGCACGCCATGCTTTCAATTTCAAAAACAGACAGCTATTCATCGACCTTACTGCATATTTGATCTCAATGAACAATATATGCGACACAGCTTAATCTAAACGACTAAGTTGCTTATTTTTTCGGACGTTTTGCACCGTATTTAGAACGGGATTGCATACGACCTTTTACGCCTGCACAGTCAAGTGAGCCACGTACGGTGTGAT
>JANYEL010000086.1 GCA_025363155.1 Moraxellaceae bacterium | reverse complement strand
ATGAGCTTATTAAAAATAACCATCTTTCAATGTCCTTGCCGCCTTCGATAAGGTGCGTTGCGGATGCCAAACCATGCCCAGTGTACGGTGTAGAATCACATGATCAATATCCAAAACCGTCAAATCCGCATCAACCAATGTCTTGGGTAAAACTGACCATCCTAGTCCAATTGACACCAACATTCGAATCGAATCGAGTGGATTGGTGCTCATGCTGGTTTTTAGGCTTAAACCAGCATTTTGAAAGGCATCCAAAGTGATTTGACTGGTATACGTATTTGCTGCGGGTAAGATCGCAGGATAATGGCTTAAATCTTCTAACGTTAAGTTTGATTTACTGGCTAATGGATGAAATGGCGCAACGACAAACACCAATGGATCATTCCAAATTTCACGGTAGGCGAGGCGTGGGTCAAAGGTCGGTGGCAAGGTGAGAAACGCCAACTCCAATTCACCTGCCAATACTGCCTGATGCGCTTGTTCTGAATCGACGAAATGAACATCCAGTTCTACTTCGGGATGGGCTTGAACAAAGCTTTTTAACGCAGTTGGTAAATGGTGCAATCCAATATGATGACTGGTTCCGATGCGGAGTAAACCTGCAATCTGATCTTGGGCGTGGCTGAGTGCATGTTTGATTTCTTCATAATCAAGTAACCAGCGTTTGGCGCGCGGCAATAAATCCTGCGCTGCTGGGGTAGGTTGAATGCCGCGTCCAACAGGTGTAAAAAGTGCAACGCCAAATTCTTCTTCTAGGATTCGTAACCGTTTGCTGATCGCAGGCTGCGTTAGGAATAATTTTTCTGCGGCGCGCGAAACAGAACCTGTTTGCATGACAGTGATAAAGGCTTGGATAGAGGCGGTGTTCATTTAGGGTGTGCCTGTATTTTGATTTTTAATAAAAATCTAGACGTTAGAACACTGAGCCTGTCGAAGTGTGTTTGCCACTCAGATGCAATGGAAGTGTCGCCGTGCATTTCGATAGGCTCAATGAACTATTCAGTTTTAGATTTTCTTTGATTCATTCCAGAAAGTTTTATTAATCATAAAAATGATAAATTAGTTTTATTGAAAAAACAAAGTTATTATGTGCACATCCCGCTTATTGAATAAAAATTTAACAAGCAAGGCAGCCTTAAACCCAGATGCTAAGCAAGTGCTTAAGCAAATTCCAGATCAAGGTGAGTGAAATGACCGCGAAGACATTGTATGACAAACTTTGGGATGATCATTTGGTCAAGCAGCGCGATGATGGATCGTGTTTGATATATATTGATCGTCAATTATTGCATGAAGTGACTAGCCCACAGGCGTTTGAAGGCTTGCAACTTGCGCATCGTAAACCGTGGCGTTTAGATGCCAATATTGCAACGCCAGATCATAACGTGCCGACCAGTAAAGCGGAACGTGCTGAAGGCATTGCAGGGATTCAAGATCAAGTATCACGTATCCAAGTGCAAACGTTGGATGATAACTGTAAGGCGTTTGATGTCGTTCAGTTTGATATTAATGATGTGCGTCAAGGCATCGTCCACGTGGTTGGCCCAGAGCAAGGTTTGACTTTGCCAGGCATGACCGTGGTCTGTGGTGATTCACATACCGCAACGCATGGCGCATTTGGTTGCTTGGCGCATGGGATCGGCACGTCAGAAGTTGAACACGTTTTGGCGACACAATGTTTGATTCAAAAGAAATCAAAAAACATGTTGGTTCGCGTCGATGGCGTGCTTGGCGCTGGTGTGACGCCGAAAGATGTCGTGCTTGCGATCATTGGTAAGATCGGCACGGCTGGCGGCAATGGTCATGCGATTGAATTCGGTGGTCAAGTGTTCCGTGATATGTCGATGGAAGGTCGGATGACCGTCTGTAACATGGCAATTGAAGCAGGTGCGCGCGTCGGTATGGTTGCTGTTGATGACAAAACCATTGCTTATTTTGAAGGCAAACCATTCGCTCCTAAAGCAAATCAATGGGAACAAGCGGTTGTCTACTGGCAAACTTTACATAGTGATGCGGATGCGGTGTTTGATACAGTGGTTGAATTGGATGGTAATAGCATTGAGCCACAAGTGTCTTGGGGCACTTCACCAGAAATGGTGATTGCGGTGAGTCAGACCTTGCCATTGATTGAATCAATCAATGATTTAGTCAAACAAGATGGCATGAAACGTGCGTATCAATATATGGGCTTAACCCCAGGTCAATCGCTTGAAGACATTCAGTTGGATCGTGTGTTTATTGGTTCATGTACCAATTCACGGATCGAAGATTTGCGCGCAGCCGCAGCGGTGATTAAAGGCCGTAAAGTCGCAAGCACGATTAAGCAAGCAATGGTCGTTCCGGGTTCGGGCTTAGTGAAAAAACAAGCGGAAGCGGAAGGTTTGCATACCGTGTTTACTGATGCGGGCTTTGAGTGGCGTG
Source organism: Moraxellaceae bacterium (assembly GCA_025363155.1). GTDB lineage: Bacteria > Pseudomonadota > Gammaproteobacteria > Pseudomonadales > Moraxellaceae > Aquirhabdus. The sequence goes on along the minus strand of JANYEL010000086.1, from coordinate 12,885 downwards.
AACCCGGTTGTTCGATGTGTTTGGCGATGAATGCCGACAAATTACAATCGGGCGAACATTGCGCGTCGACCAGTAATCGTAACTTTGAAGGTCGTCAAGGCAATGGCGGACGCACGCATTTGGTCAGTCCTGCGATGGCAGCGGCAGCCGCGTTGGCGGGTCACTTCGTCGATGTACGAACATTTTAAGAAAGAGACCATTATGAAACCTTATATTATTGAAGCAGGGATTGTCGCTCCGCTTGATCGTGCGAATGTGGATACCGACCAAATTATTCCGAAACAGTTTTTGAAATCAATCAAACGCACAGGTTTTGGTGCAAATTTATTTGATGAATGGCGCTATTTGGATGAAGGATATCCAGGTCAGGACAACAGCGTACGCCCTATAAACACTGGTTTTGTCTTGAACCAACCGCGTTATCAAGGTGCGAACATTTTGCTTGCGCGACAAAACTTTGGTTGCGGTTCGAGTCGTGAACATGCACCATGGGCATTGGCCGAATATGGCTTCCGTACAGTGATTGCATCGTCTTTTGCGGATATTTTTTACAATAACTGCCTGAACAACGGCATGTTACCCGTGACTCTTGCCGAAGATGTGATGGATGTCTTGTTTGCCGAAGCAGAGGCGACTGAAGGTTATCAACTGACTGTTGATTTAGCGCAGCAACTTGTCATTCGTCCAAATGGTCAGACGCATGCATTTGAAGTTGATGCATTTCGTAAGCATTTTTTGTTAAATGGTTTAGATGAAATTGGGTTAACCTTGCAAGACAGTGAAGCAATTCACGCTTTTGAAGATAAGGCGAAAGCCGCTCGTCCATGGGTGTTTAATACACTTCATGTATGAGTATTGTATAGCGTATACTCTCGTGCATAATGCTGGAACACGATTTTTAGCATGTTGAATGCACGAGGTGCGTCATACGGAGCATGAACAATGGCTGTACGAAGCATTAACTCATTGAGGATAAATTTGAAAGCCTTAAAGCGACTGTCAAAGCGATCACCAGCGCAATATATTCTGAACGTGTTAATGGTCGTATCGACTGCGGTATTGCTGACGGGTTTTGCTGGCTGCCATTCCTTCTCTGCACTGAAAACCAGACCTGTGTGGCTGATGCCAAATCTGAATACTCCGCAAGAAGATATGTCGGGTATTGCTTCTGTGCATTGTTCGGGTGGTGTGGGATGTCAGTTTGTCAGTTTAAATAATATTGAGTTGCTCAATCCAAAAGGTGAGCCGACTGAACATGGCAAAACCGATGCGGTACTGCGTTTTGAGTCAACTGCAAGCAATTATGGTTCGCAATATTATTTGGCATTGACCGCCGCACCGCATGATGTGGAACTGATATTTTTTCCAATTTCACATGATCGCGTTGAGAAATTTAACCTGACTCACCGTTTTAAAGCAGGTCATCGTTATGATTTGAAATTATATCGTCAAGAACGTGAACAATCTGCAAGTTTACTCAGTCTCGCTGGCCCAGCGCCGTTGTGCGTAGATGTGTTGGATGATGACAAGGTTGTGCGTCGTTTTTGCCGTACCTATGGTTTTCAAACCATGACAACGTCGTTTGTTGAACAAAAATTTAAATAATCCATCATCCGATCTTGATGGATTAATGCGTTAATTAGTACAAGTTGGTTTTATTCTTTTGTTTAGTGGAATCCTTACATGTCTCAACATATTTTAATTCTCGCTGGTGATGGTATCGGTCCTGAAATCATGGCTGCTGCCGAAAAAGTTCTCAATCGTGTTAATGATAAATTTGCTTTAGATTTCACCTGGTCACATGGTTTGTTAGGCGGTTCGGCGATTGATGCGCATGGCGTTCCGCTACCTGACGTGACTTTAGATGCTGCAAAGAAAGCCGATGCAGTATTGCTTGGTGCGGTCGGTGGCCCTAAATGGGATGCGATTGAACGTTCAATCCGTCCAGAGCGCGGCTTGTTGAAAATTCGCAGTGAATTGAATTTGTTTGCAAATTTACGTCCAGCGATTTTGTATCCGCAATTGGCGGATGCCTCAAGCTTGAAACCTGAAATCGTTGCAGGTCTAGATATTCTGATTGTGCGTGAATTGACTGGTGGAATTTATTTCGGTCAACCACGCGGTATTCGTGTGCTTGAAAATGGTGAGAAGCAAGGTTTCAATACTGATGTGTATTCAGAAAGCGAAATCAAACGCATTGCGAAAGTGGCGTTTGATATGGCAGCTCTTCGCGGTGGTAAAGTTTGTTCAATTGATAAAGCAAACGTGCTTGAAGTGACAGAGTTGTGGAAGCAAACAGTGACTGATTTGGCGGCTGCTGAATATCCAGAAATCAAACTGTCACACATGTATGTTGATAACGCGGCCATGCAATTGGTCAAAAATCCAAAGCAATTCGATGTGCTTGTGACGGGTAACTTGTTCGGTGACATTCTGTCTGATGAAGCGGCGATGTTGACTGGTTCAATCGGCATGTTGCCATCCGCAAGCTTGGATGCGAACGGTAAAGGCATGTACGAGCCATGTCATGGCAGTGCGCCAGATATTGCTGGACAAGATTTGGCGAATCCATTGGCGACGATTTTGTCAGTCGCAATGATGTTGCGTTATACCTTCAAGCAAGAAGATGCCGCGAAAGCGATTGAAACTGCGGTAGGTGTGGTACTCGATCAAGGTTTACGTACGGGCGACATTATGTCTGCTGGCATGACCAAGATTGGTACCCAAGCAATGGGTGAAGCGGTATTGAAAGCTTTGGGTTAATCACCTAAAGCTTAAATGCTACAAACAAGAAAAGCCGCAGAATATGCGGCTTTTTTGTATTTTACGATGATCTAGTATAAAGCTAGGATCTCGTGCGAGCAGCGATTAACGCGCGCGGTAAGTGATACGACCTTTTGATAGGTCATACGGAGTCATTTCGACTTTAACCGAATCGCCTGTCAAAATACGAATATAGTGTTTACGCATCTTGCCAGAGATATGGGCAATCACTTCGTGATCATTTTCAAGGCGTACGCGGAACATTGTGTTTGGCAAGGTTTCAGTGACGACGCCTTCAAACTCGATCAGCTCTTCTTTGTTGGACATATTCGCTCTACATAGTTTGGCATTCGTTATTATACTCCTTTTGAGCGAGTACGAGTTCGAGTGCCAGATGAAATCAGAAAGGACGATATTTTAGCCGTTTGGCGGGCTAGACGCAACAAAGCAAACGTTTTTCTTTGAGATTGATTTATCTGGGCTTGATTCGAATCAGTTTACTTTGCATCACTGGGTAATGATAAAAACTGTAAATCATCAATCGCTGTGATTTCAATGGTGTGCGTTTTTTTATTAATGATGCACATTTCACCTGCTTTGATGCTTTGTCCTGCGCGTTGCAGGGTAATGAGTGCATAGTGTGGTGTATTGATGATTTCACCGACAGCAGAAGGGTTGTCTAAACGGCTTTTTGCCAGACAGTCTTTTTGATAATTCGGTAGCGTTGGTTTTCCCATTATATTTGACATGCGAAAGTCGCTGGGTGACATGCAGCAAGCACTGAGCAAAGCGGTTTGAAGCGCCAAGAGTGTCATCAGCACAGGGCGGATATGTGGGCGAGCGTTGCGATGAGTGGTCATGAGCTTTCCTTAAAGACTTTTGTTTTTCGGTCAGTCATTGTCGATTACGATGACTGCAAAATGGAGGAGATATATTGGCTTGGCGTAAAGTCTAGACGATTTCATCCTGCTGCGATGTAAAGTATTTTTTCAGGGCGTGATGGTCGTGTGTTGTAGAATACATTTCGCATCGACTGGAAATAAAAAACGAAACTAATTGTCTGAATTGTTATCATTTAGTGATATAAATAAAATGATATGATAGACCGTAGTAGATAGATTTAACTTAGAAAAATTCTTGATGTTAATGCAACGTATTTCGCTGTCGATGTCATTTTTGTCGTAGTGAGATTAGATCGTTGTAGATGTGCAGAGGGTAATGTCATGCAGAGAATACAGACGGATGCCGCCATTTTATTCAAAATGGTGTATGAGGGGATGCGTCGTGCCGAATACCCAGTCGACGAAATTCTGATGCGGGCAGGTGTTGCCTTGAATCGCGTCGATGATAAAGCACGTACGCCGAATCATATGCAGGTTGCGTTTTGGAAGGCCGCCGAGTCTGTTACGGGTGATTCTGATCTTGGGCTGCATTTGGCTGAGCACATGCCGCTATATCGTGGGCAAGTTGTTGAATATTTATTTTTGAGTAGTGCCACGTTTGGTGCGGGCTTAAAGCGAGCGCTTGCCTATCAGCGCTTGGTCAGTGATGTGTTAGATGCCTCTGTGCGAGTCATTGATGATCAAGTTTGTCTCTCAAATACCACAGCATTTTATAAAGATACCATTTCATTACGTCATTTTACTGAATGTTTTGCCTTGAGTTTATTGAGGTTTTTCCGTTTTGTGACTGATGGTAAGTTTAATTTTACTCGCATTGATTTTGCGTTTACTCAGGGTGCATCCTCCGCTGAATACGAGCGGGTATTTGGTTGTCCAGTTCATTTGGGTCAGGCGGAAACACGCGTTTATTTTGATCTGAAAATCATGGATCAGCCGCTTTGGCAATCCGAGCCTGAGTTGCTGCGTTTGCATGAGCAATTGGCATTAGAGAAGCTGCAAGAACTGGCTCGCTCTGATTTAGTCGCGGATGTACGTCGTGCGATTGGTGAGACGTTGGAAAGTGGCGAAGTGTCACTGGAGACGATTGCAGAACGATTGAATATTTCTGCTCGCCGATTGCGCACACAGTTGAGTGAAGCAGATACCAGTTTTCAGCAAGTGCTGTCCGATTATCGTGCTCGGCTGGCGAAGCGTTTACTCTCGAAAACCACCGAGAGCGTCGAGCGGATTGTCTACCTGACTGGTTTCTCTGAACCAAGTACCTTTTATCGCGCTTTTAGGCGCTGGACAGATGAGACGCCTGTCGAATACCGTAAACGTAAACAAGCTGCCGCTGAAGCTCTAAATTCCTGAAAAATTAACCCTATGCGATATTCAACCAGACTGGCCCTAATGGCACGTCTGGTAATTCAAACTCGTCTGGATAATAGGCATTGATAAAATAAAGCCCATCAGGCGGTGCAGTAACGCCAGCTTCCTTGCGATCTTGAACCGCCAATAAATGATCAATCCATTCAATCGGCTTGAGTCCTTCACCGATCTCTAGCAATGCCCCGACAATATTTCGCACCATGTGATGGAGGAATCCATTGGCCTGTATATCCAGCACAATAAGCTGTCCGTGACGAGTTAACGTGACATGACTGACATTGCGCACAGGTTGATTGGATTGGCAGGCAACTGCACGAAAACTGGTGAAATTATGCGTGCCGATTAACTTTTGCGCCGCGAGTTGCATTTGTTCAAGATCAAGCGGTGCGTAATGATGAGTGACTTGACCATTGAGCAGCGCTGGGCGATAAGGATGGTTATAAATCACATAGCGATAACGGCGCGCATGTGCCTTGAATCGGGCATGGAAGGCGTCGGTCATCGGTTGTAGCCAGCGTACGGCAATATCGTGCGGTAAGACCGTATTCGTGCCACGAATCCAACCTCGAATGGAGCGTTCTGCCTCAGTATCAAAATGCGCAATCATATTGCACGCATGGACGCCAGCATCAGTGCGTCCTGCCGCATGTAGAGTGACTGGGTGATTGGCGATTTTGGATAAAGCGATTTCGACGGTTTCTTGAACTGTACGAATGCCTGCTTGCTGGGTTTGCCATCCGCGATAGTGGCTGCCACAAAATTCCAAACCTAAAGCAAGACGCGGCATAGCAGTGTTATTCCTGTATGATTTTCGATGAAGTGAAGCAAGAGTCGTTCACTTCATTGATAAATCAAATTAATGTACAAACGCGGTGTTGTATTCCAGCCATAACTGGCGGCGTTCGGTGTAGGTACTTGCCGTGATTTGTAACCAGGCTAAACGGGCAAAGATTGCAGGTAATGCTAATTCACCACCAGATAATACACCGCATGCTGCGAGCCAATTTCCAGCAGCATATCGTGATTCAAGTCCACCAAATGGTACTTGAGTGGTTAATATGACCAGCACCCCACGCTGTTCGGCCGCTAGTAATGCGCGATGAATACGTAAATCATCGGGGAAATTTCCGAGTCCATATGCCAATAGAATAACAGCTTCCGCACCTGACAATAGAGCTTGCTCAAGTTGCGAAATGAGGGTCTCAAGCGGCAGTGGGGAGGCGTAGTATATCTGTATATTTAATCGAGAGAGAGCCTCTTTTAACTGGGTTGGATTAGTGGTGAGCGTATTCGTGATGTGTTGTTGATTTGCGATATAACTTGGTTTGATCTGTTGACCTGCAAACGCTGCATATTCGGTGGTGTGAATTTTTTGCACACTGTCCGCTGCCCAATGATGCTGATTAAATGCAACGCGAACCCATCCTTCTGGAGGAAGTGCTGCATCTGAAAAAGCCGAATAGGCAGTTTTAATATTATTGAGCGCATCACTGTTTGGATCGAAGGTTTGTTTGATTGGATCAAGTAATGGCAATTGACTGCCAGTAACCACGACTTTTAAACGTGTTCCGCGTAGGGCCTCGGCGATAAATGCGGCAGTAAATGCCAGCGTGTCTGTGCCATGCAAAATGATCCAATGCTGAATGTGGGCATACATTGGGTTCAGTAAGAGTTCTAAGATATCTCCCCAATCTGCAGGAACTAATGCACTACTATCTTTGATATTGCCTGAGAAATAATGCCATTGAGAAAGACTCAGCATTGTTGGTAATTCTGATTCTATCAGTGCAGCCAGCTTGGGTAAAAAGGCGTCGGCAGATAGAGGTGTCAATGGTTGCCCTGCACAACCAATAGTACCGCCTAAGTAGAGTATACCGAATTGAGACAGATGATCAGAACTAGGCATATTAAGGCTCTATAAAATTTTGTTATCGTTGATTTTATCTTGAATGTTGAAAGTGTAAATGTAATAAAAATGGCGACTTAAGTCACCATCTTTATTACAGCATCATTTTGAATTGATTTACGATGCCAGTTTAGCAATTAAATCCCGCGCTTCAGTTTGCTGAGTGCCAGCACCTTGTTCAGCAACTTCGTTCAAAAGCTCTTTCGCACTACTGATTTCACCAAGCGCAATATAGTTGCGAGCGAGGTCTAAACGAGTTTGGAAGGTGTCTGTCGATTGAAGGAATGGGAACTCTTCTTCCAATGAGGAGAGCGCATCACCCTTGATGAGTTCGCCAACAGTAGGGGCCGCAGCGGGTACAACTGGCGCCTTTGCTTCAGTAGGAGAGGTAAATGTTTCATCAGCAAGATCGGTTGACCAGTCGCTCTTTTTAGCAGCAACTTCAGCTTTGTCTTCATCAATTGCAAAACTGTCATCCAGATCAAATTCAAGATCTACGAGGTCACTTGTTTTGCTGGTCTCTGTTTCAGGTACTTTGAGGTCAGCTAATTCAGCAACTGGCGCTACAGGTTCGATTTCTTTTGCTGGCGCTTTGGTTTCTGGTTGTGTGCCAATGACAAAGTCATCAAATTCTGAAAAATCAAAGTCATCAGTTGGTTTCTTTGCAGACACCTCAACAGGAGAATCTTTTGCTGTTACAGCGGTATCAACCAAATCGATATCATCTAAAGAGAATTCAGTCTCAATAGGGGTAACATCAACAGTTTTACCGAGAGATACACTCTCTGCATCATGTGTTTTAGGTTCTACGTGCTCTGGTTCAGCAGCTTTAAATGTTTCAGAGGTGAACGTGAGGCTGTCTGCTGTGTAATCTGGTGCAGCGATTTCAGGTGTTGGTTCTGGCTCTGATACAACGGTAGCTTTTTTTGTATCAAACTCAATCAAGTCGCTATCTTCGACAACAACAGGACGTTCAAGTTGGTTGTGGAGTTCTTCTGCTTGAATCAGTGCAAGAGGATCATCTAATTGCTTGAGTTGCTCAAATTGAGCATCGAAGGCTTCGTGATCGCTTTGCTTGAGATAAATTGCCAGCAGTTCCAGCATCAAGTCACTGCGTTCTGGATTTTTTTGCAATCCTTTGTTCAGTACGCCTACTGCTTGTGGAAAGCGTTGTTGGATCAGGAGTTGTTTTGCTTCATCTAATGCATCGATGACTTCAACGGGTTGTTCAACCTGTGGTTCTTCTTTAACAGCCACTGGCGTTTCAACAACAACTGGCGCGACAGCAGGAGTAGCAACTGGTGCTGGGGTCTCAGCCTTTACAGTCGGAGGTGTTTCGATTTGTTGTGGTGCAGGCGTCGGAGTTGGTGCTTTTGTCACTGGCGGTTGTGTTTTCTTTGGCTCTGTCCACTTTTTAGGTAAAAGTGTCACGCCGACCAGAATAGCGACAACCAGAAGTCCCCAAACCCAGCCTGGAATTCCACCTGATGACGCTTCTTCAGCCGCATAAACTGATTGTGATGCCAATAAACCAAAGGTGGTTAGTGCGCTAATTAGTTTGATATGGCTGGTTTTGCATGCCATATTTTTTTCTTGTGTAGAAGTAGTACGTTTTTTCGAAATCATGATTTTGGCGTCCTATTTGCGTTTTGAGGTGCTGCATCCTTACGATTTTTGAGTCGCTGCATTAATTCAGCAAGTCTAGCATTTCGTAAAGCAAGTTTTTGATCATTTGCTTTAATTTTTGCTTCGAGATCGCTCACTTCTTGGCCCAAAGTCATATTTCTTTGGCGTGCAGCAGTGATTTTAACGTTTAATTGTGTGAGCTGGTGTACTTTTTCTTCACTTTGTTTGTCGGTTGCGCTGCCTTGTGCCGTTCCTTCTTGCGCTGGTGCGACCAAGGTCATTTTTGCATCGGGTAGGTGACCACGACGAATATAAGGGGTCTTAGCTGTTCTAGCTTGCTGATTTGTTGTGCGTAGAACCGGTGTTTTATTACTTTCCAAGTCGTCATTTTCGACTTGAGTGGGGAGCGTATCAATTTTTGGCGCTTCAGATTCAGTCTCTTGCTGGTTTGGCAAAATGATCGTTGCGCCATTTTTGATATGGTTTGGATTACCGTGAATAAACGCAGACTGATTCATTTGTTGAATCGAATGCATGATGACTGTAATGGGTCGGTTGGTATCTTTTTGAATTCGATTTGCAATCGACCAAAGAGAATCATTACGTTTTACTTTATACGATGCGTTTTCTGGTGGCGTCGGAGTGGGTGCCGGAGGCACTTGCTCAGGTGCTGGCGTAGCGGGCGCTGGAACCGTTATGGTTTGTTCGATCGGCTCTTGATTCGCTTCAACTGCAGGGGTTGCCATTGGCGGCGGGGTGTTCGGTATTGGAATGAGCGGCGTATCTTGTATGGTTACATTTTTTGCCAATGGTGTTGCTGCTGTCTCAGTGTCAGGAGCAGACATTGGTGGCGGAACACTACGACTTGGAACCAAAGGCGTCTCTTGTGCCGCAGATGCATTCTTGGCTAGAGGTGATTCGGCAATAGGGGCTGACATTGGCGGCGGTGCGCTACGGCTTGGAATCAGCGGGATGGTGCGAGTGGTGAGACTCGATGTCACCTTCACGATGTTTGGATTGGTGGGTTGTGCAATGACGGGCGCGGGTGTCGACGTTGCCTCAGCCAATTGAATTTGTTGAACAGGTAAATTCAGCGTTTCGGGTTGAATGCGCGTCAAGGGTGGATCAACCAATGCAGTCACTTGCTGCAAACGCACATTGTTGCCAAAGCCGATGTGAACAACAAACTCAATATACGGATCGTTTAATGGGCGATCACTGGTAATTGTAATAATACCGCGCTCTGGAGAGGTGATAACTGTATTAAAGTTTAAGTCATTCGCCAGTTGTCTTTTATTAATACCCAGCTGAATAAACTCACTATCACTTGCGAGTGATGCTTTAATCATTGAGGGATTAACACCCGCAATATCGGTGATTACAATTTGCGCTCGGAAGGGTTCACCTAAGGCTGATTTGACTTGTAACGGGTGTACAGAAAGTGCAAATGCCTGATCAGCAAGAAAAATGTTGCTCAGAATGAAAGCAGATAAAAAGACATTCTTCTTAAAGCGTTGTGAGTGTTGTTGAGTCATTTCACTCGTTGTAAGAGTTGGCGTGCTCGCTGTGTGTGTAACTTGCTTCAATCTTGTGCCATGTACCGACACTGCGTTTTTTTGTGATGCCATACCAACAATCCTGTTGCGCTTTAAGATATCTAACTCTAAATGGATATATTACTAATTTATTTGATAATTTGTGTTTTGATTGCGCACCTTACTTTGAAAGTGCGCAATCGACATTTGCTATTAACCGCGATGTTCGATCAGTAAGCGCAGCATGCGACGTAGCGGTTCAGCTGCGCCCCAGAGTAACTGATCACCCACAGTGAATGCACTGAGATATTCAGGGCCCATGTTAAGTTTACGTAGACGGCCCACTGGAATTGACAATGTGCCTGTGACAGCCACAGGCGTCAGCTCAGTCATGCTGGCTTCGCGGGTATTCGGAATAACTTTGACCCATGGATTTGATTCACGAATGATTGATTCGATCTCATCCAAGGGGATGTCTTTTTTCAGTTTAATGGTCAATGCTTGTGAGTGACAGCGCATTGCACCGATACGCACGCATAATCCGTCGATTGGCGTGATATCTGCGCCAGTTTGACCGAGAATTTTGTTGGTTTCCGCCTGACCTTTCCATTCTTCTTTGGATTGACCATTTTCAAGTTGCTTGTCAATGTAAGGAATCAGTGAACCTGCTAATGGCACACCAAAATTTTCTTTTGGAAAACCAGCACCGCGTTGTAATTCAGCAACTTGACGGTCGATGTCAAGAATCGCACTGGCGGGGTTGTCGAGCAACGGTTTAACACCATCGCGGATATAACCCATGCTGCTGATGAGCTCGCGCATGTTTTTCGCGCCAGCACCAGAAGCTGCTTGATAGGTCATCGCACTGACCCATTCAACCAGTCCTTGCTGATATAGACCGCCAATAGCGAGCAACATCAGGGATACCGTACAGTTTCCGCCGATAAAGTTTTTAACGCCTTTGCTCAGTGCATCTTGAATGACGTTCATGTTGACTGGGTCAAGCACAATCACTGCATCATCTTCCATGCGCAATGTACTTGCCGCATCAATCCAATAGCCTTTCCAGCCATTTTGACGCAGTTTTGGGAAAATCTCGTTGGTATAGTCACCACCCTGACAAGTCAGGATGACGTCCATGTGTTGGAGCGACGTGAGGTCGTGTGCGTTAATGAGGTCGGGTGCAATCTTGCCACCAAAGTTTGGCGCAGTGTGACCTGCATTACTGGTTGTAAAATAAAATGGCTCAATATGCGCAAAGTCGTTTTCTTCGACCATGCGTTGCATTAACACCGAACCTACCATTCCACGCCAGCCCACCAAACCCACTTTCATCACGTTCTCCAATTAGAAACAACGACTCAATATTTTGCTCGTAAGTCGGAGTGTAGCATCGTGCCCGAGCAATCACCAAAGAGTACGCATGGATTGTGTGAAAAATTATGAAATTTTTTTGAAATTAGTGTGATTGAAATCTCAATTTTTTCATTTATATCAATATGAAGGTTTAGGAATCTAAAAACGGATTAGAAATCTGAGTGGGATTCCGCGATACATTCTTTTGCTGAGTAAATTTTCTCTTTTGTCCTTGTCATGTAAGTGTCATAAAAATTCATCTAGCGGTCATGTCCACTTGCTATTTTTCTGCCATGAAACTCAATCAGCGACTGAATCTGGCGGCTGTTTATCAGCGCACAAATTGTTGGATTAAATATCATAATAAAGCAAGGAGTAAACATTGATTATCATTGAGTTTATTTCTGGTCTGGTGGTTTTTTCGACATTATGGGGATTGCTACCACGCAATGAGTGGTGGGTACGCTGCTTTGACTTTCCGCGCTTACAGATTCTAATGATCGGTGGATTGGTCTGGTTGGCGTTGGTTGGTAATTTCTATAATAACTATAATTTACAAAACAATGGTTTAAGTGAGATTCCATTAGTCCTGTTACTGACTGGGAGTTTGTTGTATCAAGCGTGGATGGTTTTGCCGTACACCTTGTTTTGGCGCAAACAGGTTATGCATGCACATGCACCTGATCCAAGCAATATGATTTCGCTGCTCGTTTCTAACGTATTAACGCCTAATCAAAACTATCAAGCCTTAATAAATCATGTGCGGCGTCTTCAGCCTGATGTGTTGGTGACGTTAGAGACTGATTCACGTTGGGAGCGTGCGCTGTCGGTGATTGAAGCGGATTATCCGTTTGTCGTGCGCGTACCGTTGGATAATATGTATGGCATTCATTTGTATAGTCGTTTGCCATTGGTTAATCCAGAGGTGAAGTTTTTATTTAGTCCAGAAATTCCTTCGATTCATACGCAAGTCCGATTGCCATCGGGGCAATTATTACGCCTGTATTGCCTGCATCCAAAACCGCCAACCCCGAACGAAGCGTGGGATTCAACCTTGCGTGATGCTGAACTACTCGTGGTGGGCGAACATGTTGCCAATCAAAAAGAGAGTTGCATCGTCGCTGGCGATTTGAATGATGTAGCTTGGTCGCGGACGACACGCTTGTTTCAACGGATTAGCGGTTTGCTTGATCCACGGGTAGGGCGTCAGTTTATGAATACCTTTCATGTGAATTATTTGCTGTTGCGTTGGTCGCTGGATCACGTTTTTCACAGTACAGATTTCTCTTTAGTCGATATGAAGTTGCTTGATTCGATTGGCTCGGATCATTTCCCTGTGTACACCGTGTTGCATCATGATCCAAAAATGCAGATCAAACACCGTGCACCGATAGCGAGTCAGGATGATGAGTTACGCGCGTTGGCA
>JANYEL010000004.1 GCA_025363155.1 Moraxellaceae bacterium | reverse complement strand
ACCATGTGTTTGGTAGGCTGTGACCCATTTTATGACATCGAACTTTTGTACTCCAAAGTGCTCTGCTGTCAGTCCATAACCGTCTTTACCCGACAGATAGTGATTGATCACGTCGAGCTTCAGTTCAATCGAATGCTTACTCATAAAAAACTGCACCTTAATCAGTTGGAGGGTGTCCAACTTTTGGGGTGCAGTTCAGATTGTCGGCTTTTTTATGCATGTTGATTGTCTCAATATTCACATTAAACGAATATTGAGATGACTGTCTTTATTTGAATGAGCGTTCGACTTCTTCTAAATCAGGAACAACCCACGTTTGGTCCGCATGTTGAATATGCTGATAAACGTACTGACTGGCTTTGCTCGTGCTCTTTGCATCGGCTAATGCGTCGACATCCTTCAAGGATGACATTTTTACGTTCACTAAGATCGGCTCACTGGTCGTCGCAATTGCATAACGCAGCTGATCCTGCACGCCGTCAATGACGAGTGCATGACTGACATTTTTTTTATCTGTGAGCATCACCAATGGAATTTTTTTGCCTTGCCAGACGATTTCTTTATCTGAAGTTGGTTTGAGAGTAATGACTTCCACGCTGAGTGTTTGTGGCACCACCCAAGATACGCCATTACCCACTGATAAAACGTACAGTTCCAACATGCCAGAGGTCGTCAGCAAGCTGATATTTTGATTGGATAGTGAAAAATCCTTTGCTGCGTTAACATCACTCATTTTGATTTCCTTATTTCCTAAATATTGCTTAGCTGCAGACTAGCTCATGGAGATCGATTGTTCAGCAATAAATTGCTGTAAATGTTCAGCTAAAACTTCTGGTGTCCCGTTAAAACTCACCTGACCCGACGCTCTCACATTATCAGGTTGACTGGAGCAGACACAACTTCCCGAACTCTGCGCCCAAATCGTTCCCCGTGCTTCTTGAACACTGGTGACCGCCGCACTGCCATCATCACCCATCCCACTAAAAACAATGGTAATTAAACGCGAACGGAACGCTTCAGCTGCACGACGCATCACATCGTTAATCGACGGTTGATACTGTCCTGGCCAAGGCTTGTATTTTCCTGAATCAGGATGAATAGGCTCATGGGCAAATACTTCGCCACCTTCACCAAAATCAAGCTGGCGCACTGCTGGAACGACCAAGATATGACCTTTGGCGAGATGTACGTTTGGAAAAATTCGCTGCTCATCATCGGGTGGCTGATAGGTAAAATTCTTTTCTGTATCGAACTTCCATCCGTTATGCCGCCCCAATACCCGAGGCAAAACCGCCTGCATATTCGGATCAATATGCTGTACAAGTACAAAAGCGACGGGGAGCGTTACTGGCACGCTATCCAAGAACCGCTTAACAGCCTCAGGACCACCCATCGATGCCGCCAACACGCAGACATACTCCCAATCTGGAGTCACAGTTCCAGTAATGTAGCGCGGATTAGCCTTATGTAGTGCAGGTAAATCAGCTTCTGTTAGCGTCTTAGTCTGTTGATCTAAGCCTTCACCTGAATCTTCTTCATCGAATATCAACAAAGGCGCAGCATCGCCCAGAATCTTATTCAACTTTGCACTCAGCGAAGTGACCCACTTATGATACGCACTTTTATTGATTGGCGGGGGCGCAGGTGTAATGCCCACCATCAAAGGTGCATCATCACCTAAGAAATCCAACACTTCATCTTCATCTTCGACATCTAACAACCAGAGACTGGGCAATAGCTCACAGTGCTCTGATTTCAATCGATTTGAATGGATGTTATGTAACACATCAAACCCACTCCGCGACACTGCATCAGCAATGGCGATTCGTTGCATTGGACTATCTGCAACAATCAACAGCCTAGGTGCAGCTGAATACGCCATCACGTTTATGCCGTTGTCTTATTACGAGCAATTTCAGCTTTCGATTCAATCAAAAGATCACTGATATTTTCCAGCAAAATTTGCTCTTGGAATGGTTTACCCATATAGCCATTCACGCCCACACTGTAGGCACGCTCACGATGTTTTTCACCAGTCCGTGAGGTAATCATAATGATCGGTAGGTATGAAAGTCTTGGGCTATGGCGCACGAGTGTTGCAACCTCAAAACCATCCATACGTGGCATTTCAATATCAAGCAGCATCAGGTCTGGATGAGCGTCCTCAAGTTTACTCATCGCATCGACACCGTCTTTTGCTTGAATCACTTGATAGCCATGACGTTCGAGTAAACGAGTCGTCACTTTACGCACCGTCACAGAATCATCAACAACCATAATGGTTTGTTTTTGTACCACTGCAACAGAAGATGCTTTGAGTTCCGCTTGCGATACCGCTTTCATGCGAGCAATACTGCCTGCTGAACGCGCCAATGCAACAAGATCCAAAATGATCACTACTGAGCCATCACCGAGAATAGTTGCACCTGAAATACTACCCACGCTCACCAGCTGCACACCAACGGGTTTAATGACGATCTCTTCACGGGATCCAATCAATTGGTCAACTTGGATGGCAAAACGCTGTCCTTCGTATTTCACCAACAACAATGGCGAAGGAATATTCTGACCTTGGCCGTA
>JANYEL010000227.1 GCA_025363155.1 Moraxellaceae bacterium | reverse complement strand
CTGAAATCTTGAAAAAGATGAAAAAAACCGCCGAAGAATATCTTGGCGAAGCGGTGACAGAAGCGGTGATTACCGTACCAGCATACTTTAACGATGCACAGCGCCAAGCGACCAAAGATGCAGGTCGTATTGCTGGTCTTGATGTCAAACGTATTATCAACGAACCAACGGCTGCGGCACTTGCGTTCGGTATGGACAAAAAAGAAGGCGATCGTAAGATTGCTGTGTTTGACTTGGGTGGTGGTACATTTGACGTGTCTGTGATTGAAATCGCAGACGTCGATGGCGATCAACAGTTTGAAGTGCTTGCGACCAATGGTGATACGTTCCTTGGTGGTGAAGACTTTGACATGCGTTTGATCGACTTTTTGGTCGATACGTTCAAAACCGAACAAGGTGTTAACCTTAAAGGCGATCCACTCGCAATGCAGCGTCTAAAAGAAGCTGCGGAAAAAGCCAAAATCGAATTGTCATCTGCCCAAAGTACCGAAGTCAATCTGCCATATATCACCGCAGATGCTACAGGACCGAAGCATTTGGTCGTCACGATTAGCCGTGCGAAACTCGAAGCGTTGGTTGAAGATTTAATTGCGCGTACTATGGAACCATGTAAAGTCGCACTAAAAGATGCAGGTTTAACCGCAGCGGATATTAGTGATGTGATCTTGGTGGGCGGTCAAACGCGTATGCCACTGGTTATGGAACGTGTTAAAGAGTTCTTTGGCAAAGAGCCACGCAAAGATGTGAACCCTGATGAAGCGGTTGCGATGGGTGCAGCGATTCAAGGTGCGGTACTTTCTGGTGACAAAAAAGACGTGTTGCTGCTCGACGTGACACCGCTCACACTGGGTATCGAAACCATGGGTGGCGTACTCACACCAATCATTGACAAAAACACCATGATTCCGACTAAGAAATCACAAGTGTTTTCAACTGCCGATGACAACCAACCTGCGGTGACCATTAACGTGTTCCAAGGCGAACGCAAAATGGCAGCGCAAAACAAATCATTGGGTCGTTTTGACTTGAGCGATATTCCACCTGCACCACGTGGTATGCCGCAAATTGAAGTGACGTTTGATATTGATGCGAATGGTATTTTGAATGTGTCTGCAAAAGACAAAGGCACAGGCAAAGCACAATCAATTCAAATCAAAGCTAACAGTGGCTTGTCAGATGAAGAAATTCAACAAATGATTTTGGACGCTGAAGCAAATGCTGAAGAGGACAAAAAATTCGTTGATCTTGCGTCATCACGCAACGAAGCTGATCAGTTGATTCACGGCACGCAAAAAGCGGTGAAAGACTTGGGTGATAAAGTCACGCCAGAAGAGAAAGTTGCGCTAGATGCTGCAATTGACGAACTGGAATTGGTCACCAAAGACAACGATTTGGACGCAATTAAAGCCAAAATCGAAGCCTTGTCTGCGGTCTCTATGCCAATCATGCAGCGTGTGTATCAACAAGCGGAAGGTGCAGAAGCTGGTGCAGCACCACATGATGCTGCCGCACCGCATGATGACAGTATTGTTGATGCTGACTTTACCGAAGTGAAAGAAGACAAAGCAAACTGATTGTAGTTTGTGGTACAAAAAAAGAGGGCTGATGCCCTCTTTTGTCTGTTTTAAATTAAACATGGCAAATGCCGTTATAATGATGACGTCTATTTTTATACGTCACACCTTACACATTGCTTACCTGCAATAGGATTTACAACTCATGGCAAAACGTGATTTTTACGAAGTATTAGGTCTTGGCAAAGGTGCGTCTGAAGACGAGATCAAAAAAGCCTATCGCAAACTCGCGATGAAATACCATCCAGACCGCAATCCTGATGATAAAGCAGCGGAGGAGAAGTTTAAAGAAGCCTCCGAAGCGTATGAAGTGCTGACCGATGCCAGCAAAAAATCTGCCTATGATCGTATGGGTCATGCAGCGTTTGAAGGTGGTCAAGGCGGTGGTGGTGGCGGTTTTGGCGGTGCAAACTTCCAAGACGCATTTGGCGATATTTTTGGTGATATTTTCGGTGGTCGTCAGCAAGGGCGTGGACAACAACGCCAGCAAGCGCGTCGTGGCGCAGACTTGCGCTATGTGATGGAATTAACCTTAGAAGAAGCTGTTAAAGGGGTTAAAAAACCAATTACCTTTACCGCGCCAGCCGTATGTACGACCTGTGATGGCAAAGGTACAAAAAACAGCAGTGATATCAAAAACTGCGGTACCTGTCATGGACATGGTCAAGTGCGGATGCAGCAAGGATTTTTCTCGGTTAATCAAACCTGTCCTGCGTGTCATGGCAAGGGTAAAACCATCAAGAATCCATGTGGCGATTGTCACGGCAATGGCTCGGTGAATCGCTCGCGTACACTCGAAGTGAGCATTCCTGCTGGCGTAGATACCAATGACCGTGTGCGTCTGTCTGGTGAAGGCGAGGCGGGCGGTGCGGGCGTACAAGCTGGGGATCTGTTTGTAGAAATCTCTGTACGAGAGCATGCTGTATTTCAGCGTGATGGTGCGGACTTGTATATGGAAGTACCAATTAGCTTTACCGATGCAGCACTGGGTAAAGAGTTAGAGATCCCAACCCTTGAAGGTCGTGTTAATCACTTCCAAAGTAAACCAATATTCCAATAACAACTCCT
>JANYEL010000198.1 GCA_025363155.1 Moraxellaceae bacterium | reverse complement strand
GTCACCATCGAACGTACTGCAAACACCGCCATGAACCAGCAGTAAATCATCACAGACGCTGGCAATCAATTGACGTTCGTGGGAAACCAGAACAACGGCTCCCTTGAAGTCTTGCAGCGCTAACGTCAGCGCATGGCGCATGTCTAAATCTAAATGGTTGGTTGGCTCGTCGAGTACGAGGACATTTGGACGTTGCCAAACGATCAGTGCAAGAGCAAGACGCGCGCGCTCGCCACCCGAGAAACTGCCGCAAACCGTATCCATGCGCTCGCCGCTAAAACCAAAGCTGCCGAGATAAGCACGTAACTCTGCATCAGAAATCTTCTTGCCTGCTAAGCGTCCCAGTTGCAGCATTGGGCTGGCATCCGCATCGAGGGCATCCATTTGATGCTGTGCGAAGTAACCGAGGTTCAAATGTTCGCTGGATGTGCGTTCACCTGAAAGTGGTTCAATCACACCTGCTAAGGTTTTAATCAGCGTAGATTTCCCAGCGCCATTCATACCGAGTAAGCCGATACGGCTATCTGGGGTGAGTTGCAAACGGATGTTGTTCACGATAATGGTGGTGTTATAACCTGCATTTACTTCATCTAATTGCAGCAATGGTGAGCTCATCTTGCTCGGGTCACGGAAGCTAAAGGTGAATGGCGAGTCGACGTGTGCAGGCGCAAGTTTTTGCATGCGTTCAAGTTGTTTGACGCGGCTCTGTGCTTGCTTTGCGCGCGTGGCTTGGGCGCTGAAGCGATCAATATACTTTTGCAGATGCGCACGCGTGGCTTCTTGTTTTTCAAACGACTGTTGCTGTTGTGCGAGACGTTCGGCACGAGTCTGTTCAAAAGTAGAATAGTTGCCCGTGTAGAGCGTGACTAAGCCAGCTTCAATATGCACGATATGATCGGTAATCGCATCCAAGAAGTCGCGGTCATGTGAAATGAGAATGAGGGTGCCTGGATAGTTCTTTAACCAATCTTCCAACCAAAGAATTGCATCCAAGTCCAAATGGTTGGTGGGTTCGTCGAGCAGGAGTAAGTCCGAACGACTCATCAGCGTGCGCGCGAGATTGAGACGCATGCGCCAACCACCCGAAAAACTGGAAACGGGTGCAGATTGTTTAACGGTCGTGAAGCCGAGACCCGCCATCATTTGTGCTGCACGCGCTGTCGCGGTATAGCCATCAATTTCACCAAAGCGCTCATGCAAGCTGGTCAGGCGATCTAAATCCATCGTGTCGGATTCATGCTCAAGCTGCTGGTTGATCGTCCACCATTCTTCATCGCCAGAAAGGACGAAATCAATCGCGGCAGTTTCTTGGCTTTCAACTTCCTGCGCCATATGTGCAACAGTCCAAGTTGCTGGACGAGATAGGTTGCCAACATCAGCAGTCATTTCACCCATAAACGCGGCGAAGAGTGTCGATTTTCCTGCGCCATTGACGCCAGTTAAACCAACCTTCCAACCTGGATGGATCTGAAAAGTTGCTTTTTCAAATAGTAAACGACCACCACGGCGTAGTGCGAAATCTTGAAGCTGAATCATGGATAAGGCCTAATTTATGCGGGCAAAATAGAAACAATATTTGAGAGGGGCGTATTGTAGTTTCTTGTCGATAGAATAACCAGTAAATGGACTGTAGATTAGTAAATGAAAGGTTCAGATGTGAAGAAGCATTTACATTGAATAGAGGTCTGAATGATTTATTCTTTTGAATAATGCATAAGAAACGTTTCGGAAAGATGATGAGTTGTTCGAATAAAATATGAGAAGGTGTTGGACAGGATAGACCTTGTAAAGTAAGGAACGGAGTAGTATTCAATGCTTAATCACCAAATTTGACTCATCAATGCACGTTGATCGTGGTCAGAAGTGATGCCAAATATTCACTGTAAATAGACTGAACTAAGCAAGGACGGAATATCTTATGAGCTTTAGAATGAAAATGGTTGTCGCAACAACATTAAACGTTTTAGCAACGACGTCTTACGCCCAGAAAATTTGTGTTTTTGATCCATTGGGTTCGCAAGGCGACAACTTTTCATTAATCAAAGATTACGCCATTGAAGCAAAAAAATGGGGCGCGGATATTACATTAAAGCCGTATAGCGACGAGCGGCTTGCAGCATTAGATTTCAAGTCAGGGAAGTGTGATGCGACATCAATGACAGGAATTCGAGCACGGCAATTTAATGGTTTTGTCGGTTCAATTGATTCAGCAGGCGGAATTCTAAATAGCGAAGCCACAAAAATGGTGATCACGCTGATGGCTAATCCAAAGTTGGCTGCCGATATGATCGACCATGATACAGAGGTGGCTGGCGTCTCTACCCTTGGCTCTGCATATGTAATTGTCAATGATCGAAATATCAACTCATTATTACGTTTGGCCGGCAGACGCTTCGGCGCTTTAAATTATGATAAAGCGATTGGCGTACTTGTTGACAAGGTGGGCGGCGAAGCAATCCCTGTTGAATTAAAAGAAATTGGACCGATGTTTAATACAGGGGGTATTGATGTTATTTTCATCCCACTCATTGCGTTCAAGCCATTAGAGTTGAATAAAGGTGTCGGAACTAAAGGCGCAATTGTTAGATTTCCAGTTGCCACGACCACTTATGACGTGTTGATCCACCCAGACAAGTTTCCTGATGACTACGGCCAAAAAAGCCGTACTTGGTTTTCCAATCAGTTAAATCGTCAATTGACCCTCGTCAACAAAATTGAGAAAGGTATCGATTCTAAGTTCTGGATGGATCTTTCCCCAAATGTGACACCTGGCTATCTAAGAATCATGCGTGAGGCTCGAATTAGCTTGACCAGAGATGGCATCTACAATAAGAAAATGATGGGCATTCTGAAAAAAGTCCGCTGTCGCCAAGATCCAAAAAATTATGAATGCCCATTAACCGACGAATAATGCGGTAAAACAAACGCCAGATGGGATCATCTGGTTTTTTTTGTTCGCCATATGGGCGCGTGGATCTTAAAAACAATAACAATAGTCGCGATTTAATTTGCAAATATATTCAATTTCGAAAGAAAGACTTAAATTTTTGGCGTAATATGATATATAGGTCGCATAAGGGTGGATTTTACATCCTGATGTGAGGAGTCGGGAACTCCGTCAAAAATTTAAATGGATATTATTATGAACACTACAATGAAGTTAATAGTTGCAGGAACCTTAACTGCTTTAGCAATGTCCTCTTATGCGCAAACCATTTGTGTTTTTGATCCTCTCGGTTCGCAAGGTGATAACTACTCATTGATGAAAGATTATGCCGTTGCTGCCAAGCAATGGGGTGCGGATATTTCGCTGAAGCCGTATGCTGATGAGAAGGTTGCAACTGCTGATTATAAGTCAGGCAAATGCGATGGCGCTGCAATTACGAGCATTCGATCCCGTTCAATCAATGATTTTGTCGGAACCATATCTGCACCTACAGCGATCGTGAGTCGTGAACAAACCAAAACAATTCTTGCGCTGATGGGTAATTCGAAACTTGCTCCTGATATGTTGAGTAATGGTTCAGAAGTTGTCGGGGTGTCTAGTCTTGGGTTTGCTTATATTGTGACGAGAGATCGTAGTGTGAACACATTGCCAGAGCTGGCAAAGTTACGTTTCGGCGCTTTATCTTTCGATAAAGTTCAAAAACAGATGATCGAACGCATTGGGGGTACGGCCGTGCCCATGGAATTGAGTGAGATTGGATCAAAATTTAATAATGGGCAAGTGGATGCAGTCTTAGTGCCTGCGGTTGCGTTTAAGCCATTAGAGTTGAATAAGGGCGTCGGTACGAAAGGTGCGATCGTTACATTCCCTGTCGCACTCATGACTTTTAATGTGCTGGTTAATCCTGATAAATTTCCTGAAGGCTATGGTCAAAAAAGTCGCAATTGGTTTGTGAGTCAAATTGACCGTCAAATGGCCACAGTCGCTAAAATCGAGAAAAGCATTGATCCTAATTATTGGAGCAATGTCCCCGCAAACATCGCACCAGGGTATTTTAAGTTAATGCGCGAAGCGAGAATTGGGTTTACCAAAGATGGCGTCTACAGTAAGAAAATGAATGGCATTTTGAAAAAAATCCGCTGTCGCCAAGATCCAGAGAATTATGAGTGTCCATTGAAAGATGAGTGAGTTGGTCAAGATCTAAGAGTTTCGTAGAGGTTGTTTGGATACGAAAACAACAGGATTCGTACCGTTCAAGATATTTAAAAAAGCAGAGTTATGATCAAAAAAGCCATTAACATATTAATGGCTTTTTTGTTTCTATCTTGATCATTGCCTGTAGTTTTTATCAGAAAGATAAGACAAAATCAAATTACTATACAGTCGTCCTAACAGTTCCACATAAGGAAAGGGAACATAGTAGAGGTATGGGCCGGAACAAGAATGCTCCACGCTTGTAAGGGTAGTGTTGAAATGAATGGGCGGGATAGCTCAATGAATGATAACGAAAATAGGATGAACGTTGATGAATACCAAAATGAAATTAATGATAGCCGCAACTCTGACCGCTATGACGACGACTTCTTCTTATGCACAAACCCTCTGCGTTTTTGACCCACTCGGTTCGCAAGGGGATATTTATTCTCTGATGCAAGATTATGCGGTTGTCGCTAAGCAATGGGGCGGGGATATCAAATTAAAGCCTTATTCTGATGAGAAACTTGCAAACAATGATTTTAAGTCAGGAAAGTGTGATGGTGCAGCCATTACAGGCATCCGAATGCGCCCGATGAATGACTTTGTTGGAACGATTTCTGCGGTGCAAGGAGTCATGACCAATGAACAAGCCAAAACGATCTTGGCACTGGCTGGAAATCCAAAGCTCGCCCCAGATATGCAGGGTAAAGGGACAGAAGTTGTAGGTATTACGAGCCTTGGCTTCGCCTATTTGATGGTTAATAACCGGAATATTAATTCAATTGATGATATTTCAAAAATTCGTACAGGCACACTGTCATTCGATAAAATTCAAGAAATTATCGTCGAAAAATTTGGTGGTAAAGCAGTTCCTATGGAGCTCAGTGAAGTGGGTTCTAAGTTTAATAGTGGTCAAGTGGATATGATCATTGTACCTCCCGTGGCTTTTAAGCCTATGGAGTTATATAAAGGTATGGGGACTCAAGGTCTTATATGGAGATTTCCTCTCGCCTTAACGACACTAGTGGTTATCACACATCCTGATAAGTTCCCCGATGGGTATGGTCAGTTAAGTCGGTCATGGTTTGTCGGGCAGTTGGATCGTCAAATGGGGGCGATGAATAAAATTGAAAAGAGTATTGATGCTAAATATTGGGGAACAATCCCTGCAAAAGCTGCTGAAGGTAATATGAAGGTCATCCGCGAATCACGATTGAGCTTAACGCGAGAAGGTGTTTACAATAAAAAAATGATCGGCATTCTGAAAAAAATCCGTTGTCGCCAAGACCCAACGAATTATGAGTGTCCATTGAAAGATGAGTGATCGTCGATATTAAAGGCACCAGAGCGTTCCTAATTGTTTGATTTAGACTATTCATAGGTTAGCAGTAATGCTAACCTATGCCCTCGTGCGCAATAAATACACAACGCGTTCGTCATTGAAAATATATAATTTTGGCATTGTTGGGATGGATGTCCCGAGCAGTCGAAACAAACATAGGGAATGTGGGCAGTATGAAAATTAAAATGATTCTTGCTGGGATGACTTTGGCGGTGGGCATGACTGCTCACGCGCAAACAGTCTGTGTTTTTGATGTGTTAGGCGCGCAGGGCGATACTTACGCAATGATGAAAGACTATGCCGTTTCTGCCAAACAGTGGGGCGCAAACGTCACCTTAAAACCGTATTCCGATGAACGTTTAGCTTCAGAAGACTTTAAAGCGGGTCAATGCGATGGCGTGTTTCTGACAGGAATGCGTGCTCGTGCATTTAATAGTTTCACTGGTTCGCTTGATTCTATTGGGGGGATACCTAGCTATAGCTCCTTGAAAATGGCTATGAGCCTGATGGCAAACCCTAAACTTGCGGATGAAATGCTTAGCAATGGCTATGAGGTGGTCGGTGTATCACCATTGGGCGCCGCATACATTATGGTTCGTGATAGCAGTATCAATTCACTGGCGAAAGCTGCAGGTAAGAAATTCGGAGTGTTGGATTATGACAAAGCCCAAGGCATCATGGTTCAGAAAGTGGGTGCGCAACCTGTGTCAGTCGATTTAACGTCGATTGGTGGTAAGTTTAATAATGGACAAGTGGATATTATTGGGATGCCCGCAATCGGTTTTAAACCTTTTGAATTATATAAAGGGATTGGAACGAAAGGCGCGATTTTTCGATTCCCTGTGGTTCAAGTAACGGGTGATATCATTATTCGTCCTGAAAAATTTCCTGAAGGTTATGGTCAGAAAAGTCGAATATGGATTCTATCGCAACTTGGGCGTGGTATGGATTCAATCAATAAAGTTGAGCGTGCTATTGATGCGAAGTATTGGATGGACATTGCGGTTAATGACAAGATCGGCTATATCAAACTGATGCGTGAAGCGCGGATCACATTGACCAAACAAGGTATTTATAATAAAAAATTAATGTCGATTCTGAAGAAAGTTCGTTGCCAGCAAGACCCTCAGAGCTTTGAGTGTGCATTGACAGATGAGTAGACGGATTTAGAATCCACTGCAACTACAGAAATGAATATACAATCGACGCAATTAATGATTGCAATGTGGCAGTATCTATCACATTGTAATCAGACCTAAGAAATAATTTAAATAACTGATAGGGAATTCGTCGATGAATATAAAGGTCATTTTTGCTGTTGCAGCAGTATGTTTTGTCCAGTCAGTACAGGCACAAACCCTGTGCGTCTTTGATCTTCTAGGCGCACAGGGTGATAGCTATTCGATGATGAAAGATTATGCTGTTGCGGCGAAGCAATGGGGTGCAGATATTACGCTGAAACCTTATACCGACGAACGTGTCGCCTCAGAGGATTTTAAAGCAGGTCAGTGTGATGGGGTTGCTCTAACGGGTTTACGTGCTCGCCAATTCAATAGCTTTACGGGTTCGATTGATGCGATCGGCGGGCTGCAGAGTTATAGTGCCGCTAAAATGATCATTTCTTTGATGGCAAATCCAAAACTAGCGCCAGATATGCTACAAAATGGTTATGAAGTTGTCGGGGTGACAACGTTAGGCGCGGCTTACATTATGGTCAGAGATCGTAATGTCAACACGCTATCGAAAGCGGCTGGTAAACGTTTCGGCGTATTAGATTACGATAAATCACAAGCCATTATGGTGCAGAAAGTTGGAGCACAGCCTGTATCGGTTGATTTGCTTACCATTGGTGGCAAGTTCAATAACGGACAGCTGGATGCCATTGCATTACCTGCCATCGCATTTAGGCCGCTAGAAATTTATAAAGGACTTGGCACCAAGGGCGCAATCATTCGATTCCCTATCGTACAGGTCACAGGCGATGTTGTGATTCGTCCAAACAAATTTCCTGACGGGTATGGGCAAAAAAGCCGTCACTGGGTGGCAAGCCAGATTGGCCGTGAAGTGGAGTTGATTAACAAAACTGAAAAAGCGATTGATGCAAAGTATTGGTTGGATATTTCGGCGAACGACAAAATCGGTTATATCAAATTGATGCGTGAAGCGCGTATTGATTTGACCGATGATGGTATTTACAACAAGAAGATGATGGCGATTCTAAAGAAAGTGCGCTGTGCGCAAGATCCAACAAGTTTTGAGTGTTCAATCGCTGGGGAGTAGCCTCAGTCGTCCATTCTTAATGTCAATTATGTGGATTCAGTTATTTCAGGTAGAAGATATGGCTGAGTTCGGTAAATATATCAATTCTGTGCTTGAAAAAAATTAGAACTTGGGCAATATATGCTTATGCAAAAATTGAGTATGAAAATACCTTCGCTCACTTTTAGAAATCAAGGGAAAATGACATGAATACCAACCTAAAAATAGCCGTTGCAGCAGCAACAATTGCGCTCGCAACTTCTGCGACCACTGCGCAGGCTGCACAAACAATGTGCGTATTCGACCTTTTGGGTGCGAATGGTGACAACTACACAATGATGAAAGATTATGCCCTTGCTGCAAAGCAATGGGGTGCAGATGTTAAATTAAAAGCTTATACCGATGAGCGCGTTGCTTCTGAAGATTTTAAAGCGGGTCAATGTGATGGTGTCGCACTTACAGGTATTCGTGCGCGCGCATTCAATAACTTCACGGGTTCAATTGATGCGATCGGTGGTCTGACCAATAACGCTGGTGCAAAGACCGTTATCGCAGCGATGGCAAGTCCTACGCTTGCAGCTGACATGATCCAAAATGGTTATGAAATTGCTGGCGTAACCACTTTAGGTTCAGCGTATATTATGGTTAATGACCGTAATATCAATACTTTAGCGAAGGCGGCTGGTAAGCGTTTTGGCGTATTGGATTACGATAAAGCACAAGCAAAAATTGTACAAAAAGTGGGTGCACAGCCTGTTTCTGTCGATTTGTTGACGATTGGCGGTAAATTCAATAACGGTCAGATCGATATGATCGGTATGCCTGCAATGGGTTTTAAACCATTAGAATTGTATAAAGGTATTGGCACTAAAGGCGCGGTCATTCGCTTCCCAGTCGTACAAGTCACTGGTGATATTGTCATCCGTCCTGGTAAATTCCCAGCGGGCTATGGACAAAAGAGCCGTACTTGGGTAGCGGGTCAGATCGGTCGTGAAATGGCAGTGGTTGCGCGAACTGAAAAAGAAATTGATGCAAAATACTGGATGGAAATTCCTGCAGCTGACAAAGTCGGCTATGTCAAACTGATGCGTGAAGCACGTATTGATATGACAAAAGAAGGCATCTACAACAAAAAGATGATGACGATTCTGAAGAAAGTTCGTTGTGGTCAGGATGCATCAAGCTTTGAATGTGCTTTGAATGACGAATAAATAAGTAGTACACGTATGATTCTTATCCATACGTGAATTATTTAAAAAAACCCTCAGTACTTTATTGTTACTGGGGGTTTTGTTGATATTGAACTTGCAAAAAATAGCATTGATTAGCGGCAAGAATGCCAATGTGTTTAGATGACATTTAACCGACAATGGCGCGCAATGGACTGATAGCGGCAAATTCATTCGCTGGTGAAAGTCTGACGAGCTTATCGTTTTATAGTTTACGGAGAAATGACATGAAAAAAATTGCAATTGCGGCACTTTTGGCAGCGATGAGTTTTCAAGCAGCACAAGCAGCACAAGCGGCAGGTCCTAAATTGACTTTGTGCGTTTATGATCCACTTGGCGCACGTGGTGACGCTTTTGGATATGCAAAGGATTATGTTTTGCAAATGCCTCGTTTTGGTGTCACCAATCCAATTGAATTAAAAGCCTACACCAATGAAGCGATTGTCGCCGAAGACTTTAAAGCGGGTCAGTGTGATGGTGCGATTATGAGTACCTTGCGTGCACGTCAATTCAATAAATTTACGGGTAGTTTGGATTCAATTGGTTCAGTACCGTCAAAAGCAGCGTTAAACCTTGCGTTGCAGGCGCTTGCTAGCAAGCAACTGGCACCTAAAATGTCTGAAGGTGACTATGAAGTTGTCGGGATGATTCCGCTAGGTGCAGCATATATCATGGTTTCTGATCGTAAAATCAATACCTTAGCAAAAGCAGCAGGTAAGAGAATTGCGGTGCTGGACTATGATAAGTCACAAGCTAAATTGGTTCAAAAAGTGGGTGCGCAGCCAGTCAGTGTGGATTTAACGACGATCTCTGGTAAGTTCAATAACCATCAAGTCGATATTATTGCTGGCCCAGCGGTTATCTTTAAGCCGCTTGAACTATGGAAAGGGATGACTGGGCCAACAGGTAATGTGACTGGTGCTGTGATTCGTTTCCCTGTGATTCAAATCACTGCGACAATGGTTGTGCGTAAGAGTAAGTTTAACAATCCAGAAGCGAACCAAAAAATCCGTGAGTATGTAAACACCCAGATTGGGACTGCATACAAATATATCGATAATGCTGAAAAAGAAATCGATGCGAAATACTGGATGGAAGTACCGGCAGCAGATAAAGTGGGCTACATGAAGTTAATGCGCGAATCACGTATTGACCTCACCGCAGATGGCTCATATTCTGCAGACATGATGAAGTTGCTCAAAAAAGTGCGTTGTAAGACTGATCCAACCAACTTTGAATGTGCGATGCCTGAAGAGCAATAAGGGCTAAACGTTTAGAAGTATTGTCACAATGCTTTAAAAAGCATTGTGACAACCCCATAAACCTACTGATGGAATTGTTTGATGACAATTCGATCGGTAGGTTTTTTTATTAGGTCACATCGAAAACCTGAAATCTAGCTGAGTGATTTGTATTTGAAAAATGAGGTTACACCCCAATCTGAATCCGATGGGGTGAACGTGTTATGATGGAGCCTTACTGAGTGGCTATTTTATTGTTAAAAAATGGTTGCTGAGCGTGTCCGGGATGAGGAGATTGAAAGATGAATGCACCTGCCATGGTTTTAACTGATCGCGCGGCGACTAAAGTTCGTCAATTACGTGATGGCGAAGGAAGTGATGACCTGTTACTACGGGTATATGTCACAGGCGGTGGCTGCTCTGGATTTTCTTACGGATTTACCTTTGCCGAAGCGGCAAATGATGATGATGCACGCATCGAAAATGGTGATGTTGCGATGGTGATTGATTCGCTGAGCTATCAATATTTGGTCGGCTCGGAAGTGGATTATCTCGAAGGGCTAGAAGGTTCTCGCTTCATCGTGAACAATCCAAACGCGACGACTACTTGCGGTTGTGGATCTTCGTTCTCGCTTTAAAAATCAGTTTTCGTCAGTATTCAAATTCATAAAACACCACACCGCATATTAGCGGTGTGTCAGTGTGCCTAATATGCGCAAACCTTGTGCACCTGTCACGGCAGGTAAATTTCCAGATAATCCCAGCATACGTTGACGTGCGAGCCAAGCGAAAGCGGTGGCTTCAACCCATGTCGGCGCCAGTCCAATCTCTAACGTACTCTTGAGTGACCACTGTGGAATTCCATTTGCAATGGCGTGCCATAGGGTCCTGTTATAAGCACCACCGCCACACAGCCATAATTCACCCGTTGCAAGATCCGTCTGTAGGATCGCATCAATGACGGTTTGAGCGGTAAATTGCAGCAGTGTTGCTTGAATGTCTTGTGGTGAGATGTGATCCAGACTGCTATCGCTGAGTTGTACATCGTCAATTTGCTGTTGTAACCATTCAAGGTTGAAATCTTCGCGACCTGTACTTTTAGGAAAGGGTCGCGCGAAATAATCATGCGATAAGAGTTGGCTCAATAATGCTTCATTCATTTGACCTGTTGCAGCCCAAGCGCCGTCTTGATCGAAGGTTTGCCCCGTCTCTTGAAAACACCATGCATCCATCAGGATATTGGCAGGGCCCGTGTCGTAGCCAAAGACTTGATCGGGTTGTCCTGCGGGTAACACGCTGATATTTGCCATGCCGCCAAGATTGAGAGTAATGCGATGAACCATTTGATCTTGAAAAATGGCTTGATGGAATGCTGGAACCAGCGGTGCGCCTTGACCGCCGGCTGCCATGTCGCGTCGGCGAAAATCTGCAACGACTGGCAAACCTGTGACTTCTGCAATCAGATTCGGATCGCCGATTTGCAGACTAAAACCTGCTTCAGGGCGATGACGAATGGTTTGTCCGTGGCTGCCAACCGTACGAATCTGACTTTTATCTAAATGATTTTCAGCAATCAGTCGATTGATCGACTCACCAATCAGACGCGCTAGCGCCACATCCGCCACACCCATACGTTCGATTTCATTGTCGGCAGGTAAGGTCAGGTCAATCAGATCATTGCGGAGTTGTTCTGGAAAAGGGATTGTCAGGGTCGCATGCAGTTTAAGGGGTTCAAAAGAAACTGCCACCAAGTCAACACCATCCAGACTGGTTCCTGACATGACGCCAATATAAAGGCCCTGATTCATTGGTTGTTCCATAATATGACTATTGTTTGTTAAGTTTGCGCGTTGATTCGCATGGTAAGTCGTGATAATGGATAGAGTAACTCAAACCCACATTTATCACTAACTCATCAATGTTAAAAAAGGCTAAAATGTTGCGCAATATTACTGCATTTATTGATTCAAGCTATGACGACTTTTCTTCCTGCGGAACAACAACTCGCGCTGATTGAGCGCGGCACCAGCGACATTATCCAACGCGACGAATTGCTCAAAAAATTACAAGAAAATCGTCCTTTGCGCGTCAAAGCGGGCTTTGATCCGACGGCGCCTGATTTACATTTGGGTCATACCGTGTTGATCAATAAACTGCGCATGTTCCAAGAGTTGGGCCATGAAGTGTATTTCTTGATCGGTGACTTCACGGCGATGATTGGCGATCCGACGGGCAAGAGCGCAACACGTCCACCGCTGACTCGTGAACAAGTACTTGAAAATGCGAAAAGTTATCAAGCACAAGTCTTTAAAATTCTTGATCCAGCAAAAACCAAAATCGTGTTTAATTCAACATGGTTTGAGAAGAAAAGTGCGGCTGACATGATCGCATTGGCATCGCAATACACCGTCACACGCATGATGGAGCGTGATGATTTTAGTAAACGATTCAAAGCGCAGCAGTCGATTGCGATTCATGAGTTCCTGTATCCGCTGGTGCAGGGTTATGATTCCGTTGAACTTCAAGCTGATGTTGAGTTGGGTGGAACCGATCAGACCTTTAACTTGCTGATGGGTCGTACGCTACAAGCGCGTTATGGGCAGAGTTCGCAAATTTGCATTACCTTGCCGATCCTTGAAGGGTTGGATGGCGTGCAGAAGATGTCAAAATCGCTGAAAAATTACATCGGTGTAGACGACGCAGCTGGCAGCATGTATCAGAAAATTTTGTCGATGCCTGACAGTTTGATTCCGCGTTATTTTGAACTTCTAAGCTTCCGTCCGATGGAAGAGATCAATGGTTTCCTTGCTGAAATGACAAACGGTCTAAATCCGCAAGAATTGAAGAAGCGTATCGCGCTTGAGTTGATTGAGCGTTTCCATGATGCTGAGTCAGCAGAGAATGCGCACAAGAGCGCAGGCAATCGCATTGTCGATGGTGAGATTCCAGAAGATATTCCTGAAGTGACGTTAGCTTTGGAAGGTCAAGAAGCGCTGTTTATTACTAGCGTACTGAGTCGTGCAAATCTGACCAAAAATGCCGCTCAAGCGAAAGATGCCTTGGCCCGTGGTTCAGTGAAAGTCGATGGCGTGGTGGTTGATGCGTCATTTAGCTTGGCAGCGGGTGCCAATGTGGTGATCCAAGCGGGTAAGAAAGCGATTGCACGTGTGATTGTGGTGTAAGAAAATTTGAGCTGTTCAATTGAAAAGGCGGATCGTTTTATCCGCCTTTTCTTTGCCTAGAAAACACTGCCGCTACTTAATCACACCGCAAATCATGCGTGTGCCACCTCCACCCAATTTTTCAGGTTGATCTGCGTAGTTATCACCACCCGCATGAATCATCAGCGCATGCCCAGTCATTTCTACAAGATGTTTAAGACGTGGCGCGAGGACTGGTAAAGTTGCAGTGCCGTCGGAATTAACCGTCAGCGCAGGTAAGTCGCCTAAATGCCCAGAATCATCATAAGCGCCGCTGTGCTTGCCTGTTTTATTCGGATCAAAATGTCCACCAGCCGCCATGCCCTTATCTGCACAGGATGGATTTTGGTGAACATGCATACCGTGGATACCTGCCGCGAGATCATGTAAATGTGGCGTGAATAATAGGCCGTACTTGGTTTCGCTAATCACAACTTCGCCGACAGTCGTGCCAGTGCCTTGATCTGCCGTGGTATACAGTGGAACGGTGGTATCGGCAAATGCGAAGGTCGTGAGGCTGAGGCAGGCCGTTGCAACGAAATGAGAGAGGAGTTTCATGGACGTCTTCCTTGTTTGAGTCTGATTTTCTAGGCTCATTCTTTATACCCCAATGCGTCAATCTGATCGTATCGATCTCGTTTTCAATTCGTCGTTTAGCCAAGCGGTCGCACGGGCTAAATTGCTATAATTACCCATCAACTCTTTTCTCTGCTGAAAAATAAATGTCTCCTGCTGATCAAACGTTAGACCAACCAGAAAATCCGACCACGCAATTTCTTGCCAAGATAACGGCAAGTCTTGTCAGCAATGACGGGTCTGAGTCGAGTTTTGTCAAACTTAGCCTCGGCAAATATCGTGGCGCGGAAGAGGCATTAAACAAGATTTCAGTTCGCGTACTTGAAGTGAAAGGTCAGCCACATTTGTCGTTTGTGTATCATTATCAGACCAAAGATGTGACTAAAAATTTTGCGTTCGTTGCAGGCCAAGCGAAGATTCAATCCTACTTAGATCAAAGCCAAGCTGAGAGTTTTAAAAGCGGACTTTTGCGGTTGCAAACCGAGGAAATTCAACTCGCGTTTAATAAGAAAGATCAACCAACAATCCATGTGAAAAAATCGACTGAAACAGCCGTTGCGACCAAGTCACATGACCGCGAAAAGTATCGTTATATTGATATTAATCGTCCGTTTCTCAAAGGCTTGGGTGTAACCGATGCCAACTATCAACTCATTCCTGCTATGTCGCGTAAATGGAAGCAAATCAATAAATTCATTGAGGTGTTTCAGCATGCGTTTGAGTCGTTAAAGCTGCCAAAAACGCATCCTGTTCATGTCGTCGATTTTGGCGCTGGTAAGGGTTATTTGACCTTTGCCATTCATGATTTCTTGCGTGAAACCTTAGGCTATACCGCGAATGTCACGGGTGTTGAATTACGTTCTGAGTTGGTGAAGTTGTGCGGGAATGTGATTGATAATCTATCGCTTGAAGGGTTAGCCTTCTATCAAGGCGATGTGCGTAGCTACCATCCTGAGGCGGTTGATGTGATGATCGCGTTGCATGCCTGTGATGTGGCAACTGATTATGCGCTGCATACCGGAATTCGTTTGGGCGCGTCGATTATCATGTGCGCG
>JANYEL010000124.1 GCA_025363155.1 Moraxellaceae bacterium | reverse complement strand
CAGAAGTGAAACCTCTTTGCGCCGATGGTAGTGTGGCATTCGCCATGTGAGAGTAGGGCATCCTCAGCTCATTA
Organism: Moraxellaceae bacterium; assembly: GCA_025363155.1. Lineage (GTDB taxonomy): Bacteria > Pseudomonadota > Gammaproteobacteria > Pseudomonadales > Moraxellaceae > Aquirhabdus. The sequence continues at coordinate 32,401 of JANYEL010000124.1, read as the reverse complement.
TTCCTAGCCCTAAACAAGCTAGACTAAAACACCCTAGTCTCAATAGAGACTGGGGTGTTTTTTTATGCGAAAAACAGAAACAACAAGCATTAAAAAGCCGTGAGCTTGTTAACAAGTCACGGCTTTGTTGTTTCCACTTCTTTTAAGCTGTGTAATGGCACCCATTAAGTCACCACCTCATTAGACCGTTGAGTATCTCTCATTTTTCGCCTCAAATGCATTCGGTGAGAGATACTTTAATGTCGAATGCAATCGCGTGCTGTTGTAAACATCCAAAATATAACTTGAGATGCTTTGCTGTGCCTCTCGATGATTCGCATAGGAATTCCGCCATACCTGTTCCTGCTTCAGATTTCTAAAGAAGCGTACCATGACTGCGTTATCCCAACAATTTCCACGGCGACTCATGCTGCCTTTAAGCTGATGTTCCGCAACTAGTTTCTGATAAATCTTACTGGTGTACTGACATCCTTGATCACTATGAATAATCAACCCTGCTGGCGGCTGCCTGACAGCAATTGCCATCTGCAAAGCTTTGCACACTAGCTCAGCAGTCGCCGAATGGCTCGTGGCAAAGCCAACAATCTTGCGTGAATATAGATCCATCACCGCCGCCAAATAATACCAGCCACTTAACGTGCGAATGTAGGTGATGTCAGAGACCCAAGAATGATTTGGTTGATCGCATTTAAACTGTCGATCCAACACATTTGGATAAGGGTTACACTCTGATGCTTTTGCGGCGTAACGAAATTTCTTGCCCCGCCAAACGGTTAATAACCCCTGTGCCTTCATTAATTTACTCAAACGTCGTTTGCTGATCCTTATGTTGTAATCGTGAAATAAAGCAACTTTCAAACGACGGCGACCATAGTTTTGCTTGTGTTGGTTAAAACACGCTTTAATAGCCAAAATCAGAGCAGTATCATCTTTCATGAGGCGTTTACTCGCTTTGTAATAGCCACTACGCTTCACTTCAAATAGCCTAAAACATTGGGACATTGATTTCGCCTCCTTCTGCAATTCCATCACGAGCACTTTGGGTTTTACTTGATGGTTCGTGCAAAGAAGGCCGATGCCTTTTTTAAAAGCTCAACATCTGATTTAAGAGATTGATTTTCTCGTTCAAGTTCACGAATCCGTTGTTGCTCAGGCGTCAAAGGCTTCGTGTGCGGAAATACCGTACCTGTTTGCTCAAGGTGATATTGTTTAACCCAGCGTCGGATTAAATTGTCATTAATGGCAAGGTCTTTACTTAATTTGCCAATACTCGCGTTTTGCTCAACGACCATCTTGACGATTTCAAGTTTAAACTCTGAAGTGAACTGTCTGCGTGTTGCCATATTTAAATCCTCAGTTAAATGATAAATCATCTAACGAGGTGGTGACTATGCGGGAGCCATTACACTGAAACCTTCAAACTCTCAAGCTTCGATAAATCACCTGATTCCTGAGCGGTGACCCACTCGCTGATCCAAGCAGCAATTGGTTCTGGGTTGCTGAGTAGTGCCCAATGCCCTGCATCAAGCTCTCTGCGATAAAGATCTTTCACCCAATGGGTCAGATCATCAAATAAGAATGCATTCACATAATTATCTCTTTTCAGGACGATGAGCTGGACAGGGCAATGCGCATGCATTTGCTGTGGCATTGCCATTTTACTGAGGAAGTTTGCACGATAGAGGCGGACACCAAATTGACCATCTTTAGTTTGGGTTGGATTTGGTGTGGATTCATGAACGCCTTCACGTGCTGCAAGGTATTTTGGCCAATTTTTACCTAGTCCACTTTTCCAAATACGCTCAGGCAACAACGGTAGCTGGAACATGACGATATACCATGAGCTGGCTAATTGACGGATTGCATTGTGTTTTGGATCGATTGAAGGATGTAGGAGGCGACGACGCATCCAATGTCCAGCATGATCCAGTGAGGGGCCTGATAAGGTGGTATATGAAGCAAGACGTCCTTTCAGGCGATCAGTGGTCACAGATTGCCAGCATTGGATTGAGCCCCAATCATGGCCGACCAGATGGAAGCGGCGATTTGGAATGACGGCATCAACAACAGCCTTTAAATCTTGCGAGAGAATATCTAAACGGTAATCAGATATTTTTGCAGGAATATCTGATTTGCCTGCACCACGAACATCGTAGGCGATGACATAGAAATTTGATGCCAAGTGCTCAATAACCGGTAGCCAGACAACATGTGAATCAGGATAGCCGTGGACTAGGACGATCGGTGTGTTCTTTTCGTCGCCCCATGTCGAGACATGCAAATTGACGTTTTTCGCGCCGCGAATAAATGAGCTTTTTGAGGGTATTGTCATATGCAGAACTTGAAAATGGCTAATGTCACTAATTATCGCCTGAAATTGTTAGCTTTGAATAGGGGCAAAGTGATTGTGAAAAACTGTAACTGATGATAATTTAATTTGTTTAACCCCTGAGAGATATAAGCTTTTGTATAAGTGTATTTTTTTATTTGAAACGCTTGAGAGTTGATTAACAAAATAATGATTATGGGAGTTTTTTATTCTTATATTCATATTAAATAACTGTTGGCAATCAAGTCTTAATCAGTTTAGTCTAGGGTTGCGGTACTTGTTTAACACAACATTAATAAATCTCAGGATCGAAGATTATGAAAAAATTGATTATAGCGGCAGCATTGGTCGCGTGTTCATCAGCAGCAATGGCTGATAGCGATATCGGTTGTGGTCTAGGAACTCAAGTGTGGCAAGGCCAAAAAGGGATTGTTCCTAAAGTACTTGGCGCAACAACAAATGGTACGTTCGGTAACCAAACTTTTGGTATTACCTTCGGTACACTCGGTTGCCGTCAGAATGGTGTTGTGACAGCATCTGCTCGTTTAGGCGAGTTCATGGGTACTAACCAAGAAAGCTTGGCGCGTGATATGTCAGTTGGTCAAGGTGAAAGCCTGAATGTTCTTGCTAATTTGATTGGTATCAAAGCGCAAGATAAATCAGCGTTCTTCAAAGCGACCAAAGATAATTTCAGCTCAATTTATGCTGCAAATAACAAAACCACAGGTGATGTATTGGCTGCTCTACAATCAGTGATGGCGCAAGATGCGGCATTGTCTGTTTACAAACTCGCTTAATTTTTATTTGTTTTAATGCTCATAAAAGCTCCGTGTAATACGGGGCTTTTTTATGATGAGTTCTTTTAATTGAGTCATTTTCATTTTTATAAATTCTATTCGCATCAGTTCGCCTGATCTTAACCCGTGGTCGCAGTAGAAAAATTATGAAGCGTATGGATACGAAGTGTTTTCTGATGAGTTGGGCCCTCATTTTTGGGTTGTCTAATTCGTTGGCAATGGCAAAAGAAAACCCGAATGGCGGTGCTCAGAAGAGCAGTGAATTACCAAGCATTATTAGTCATATAGATCCTTTTCCCTCAGCGTTAAATGAGGCCGCGTTGGCTAAAGCGCGTGAGCGCGCTAAAGAAATGGATTTAGTACATTCGCCGTATTGGGATCGCTTGATGTATTACCGTCATGACGGGAAAAATATTGAAAGTACTGTAACGCAACCAAGTTTCTTTCTGACAAAGACGGATCAAACGGATCCAGCGGCAGAGTTGGATGCCTTGCTGACAGGTCTATTTACTCCGAATCGTTTGCAACCTGATGAGTCGGCGGCGTGTTTATTTCCTGTTCGACGTGATTGGTTAGTTGAGCAGTTGCAAATTATGGATAGTGATTTGCCCGCCACGCCTTGTCCTGCGCTCACACAATGGTTGGAGGGAATTCAACCACGACATGCGACGTTAGTGTTTAGTTCAGATTATATGAATAGCCCATCGTCGATGTTTGGGCATACGTTGCTTCGATTAGACCCAGATGATAATGAACAAACGCGGTTGCTCGCTTATGCGATCAATTACGCGGCAGAGACGGATAATTCGAGTAGTGCGTTGTATGCCATCAAGGGTTTGACAGGGTTGTATTCGGGTGCTTACTCGATTATGCCGTATTATGAAAAAGTAAAAGAATACAATGATTTTGAAAGTCGTGATCTGTGGGAATATCACTTAAAGCTAACACCTGATGAAACACTACGTTTGACCAAACGTGTGTGGGAATTGCGTTTTGTGAATTTTCCTTATTACTTTCTTCATTCAAATTGTTCGTATGAGCTGTTGAATTTGATGGAAATTGCACGACCGTCGTTGTCATTACAAAACAAATTTCCAGTCTATGCGATTCCATCAGATACCTTGCGTGCCAGTTTGATTGATGCGAATTTATTAGAGAAAACGGTTTATCGACCTGCTTTTGTCAGTCGATTGAATGCGCAAGCAGATCAAGCATCGCCACGAACGATTGCTGTGGCAAAAGCATTGGCAGATCAACCAGATTACCCAATGCCTGATCTAACGATGCAGCAACAAGCGCAAGCGAGTGAAATGGCGAGTGATTATTTGTATTATCGCTTTGTGTCTCATGAAGTTGATCCAACTATCGCTCGTCCAAATATGCGTGAATTGCTGGTGCGACGTAGTCAAAATCCTGTATCCGATCAACGTGTCACTGTGCCGACACCCGCCATTGATCCATCGCAGGGACATTTGACTAGTCGGATGCTGGTTAGTGCAGGTGAGCTGAATGGACGTGGTTTTGCCGATGTTGAGTGGCGACCTGCGTATCATGATTTGCTGGATCCAGCTGGTGGTTATCGCAATGGTTCAGGGATTAATTTCCTGCAAACCAAGTTTCGTATTCAAGATGACCATCTTTCGCTACAAAAACTGACACTGATTTCGATTGATTCGCTCAGCCCGAAAACCGATTTTTTTACTCCGTTATCGTGGAATTTTGCTGTGGGTGTTCGTCAAGTTCCCGAAGCACATGGTCAATTTAGTCGCGAAAAAACACATGCCGTCAGTTATATGCAAGGCGGAGAAGGATTGGCGCTACAGTGGGGTTCAGCGCTTTGCTATGGCTTGGCCAGTGGTGCGCTAGAAGCAGGAAGTGCGTTGGATAAAGGTTGGCGAGTTGGCGCGGGACCGACTGTGGGATGTCTATGGAATACTCCGAAATACAGTGTGCAAATTCAGAATGCGACTGACTTTTGGCAAGACAGTCATACTTGGCAGAATCAATGGCAGGTCGGATTGCAAGTTCCGTTGAGACTAATGACGGCTGATCGTCGTCAAGCGTTGCGATTGGCATGGCAGCAAACACAACAAGGCAGCCAACGTTCGCAGGAAGCCAGCGCATCATGGTTGTGGTATTTTTAAAAAATGATTATCGAGTTTTCGACTGTGTATATGGAAATCGGGTATGACCAGAAAATAGGTCGCGTGATATCGTTCATTCATTTTAATAAGTGGAATCGTTATGGCCTCTGCTGATCGCTCTTTTCTGGGACATCCGCGCGCGCTCGCGCCGTTGTTTGCGACTGAGTTGTGGGAGCGATTTTCCTATTACGGGATTCGCCCGTTACTCATTCTGTTTATGACGGCGACGTTGGCAAGTGGCGGCTATGGTTTTGATCGACCCACTGCGGCGGCGATTGTTGGGATGTTTGCGGGGTCGGTGTATTTGGCCGCGCTACCTGGTGGATGGCTTGCGGATCGGGTGATTGGTCAGGCGAGGGCGATGTGGTGGGGCAGTGTGTTGATTGGCCTTGGGCATTTAAGCATTGCACTGTCGATAACCTTGGGAAAGCCAGCGTTCTTTGCAGGTTTGGGTTTGATCGTCTTAGGTACGGGGCTGTTTAAAACCTGCGCTTCAGTGATGGTCGGGCGATTATATGCTGATGATGATCCGCGCCGAGATGGCGGATATTCGATTTTCTATATGGGAATTAATCTCGGGGCGTTTGTTGCTCCGCTGATTACAGGGCTGTTGTCTGAACGTATGGGTTGGGCGTGGGGATTTGGCGCAGGTGGTGTCGGGATGCTCATCGCGCTGCTGATTTATCGTTTTACTGCAAAAGCGACTTTTGATCGGCTTGCTAATGATGTACCACCAGTGTCTTCACAAACCATCATGAAGATTTTGGCAGGATTAGTGCTGGTGATTGTGGCTGTCATCGGATTGATTAATCTGTATTCCGCAGTCGTATTAGCAAATTCCATGACATATGTCTTGGCGAGTGCGGTACTGATTTATGTGGGTTGGTTGCTTGGTTTTGGTAATTTGAATACCGATGAGAAAAAACGCGTTTTGCTGTGTTTATTATTGTTTGTCGCAGGGACAGTGTTTTGGTCGGCAAATGAACAGCAAGCGACGGCATTAAACTTATTTGCGAAGGATTTTACCGATAAAAATATTGCAGGTTTTACCATTCCAACGTTGTGGTTTCAGTCGATCAATCCCATTTCGATTATTGTCTTTGCACCGATTTTTGGCGTGTTGTGGCGGTATTGGCCGTCACGTGAGTTGTCTGCGAGCTTAGGTAAGTTTGCAGTAGGAATGTTGATCTGTGCGGTGGCGTTTGGCTTGATGTATTTGGCATCAAATCAAGTGTTGGCAGGAACTGCGCAAGTGTCTCCGCTGTGGTTGATTGCGGCGTATGTGCTTTCTGCGGTTGCTGAACTGTGTGTCAGTCCGATTGCATTGGCAGCGATGACGTTGGTTGCACCGCGTCGCTTGCAAGGTCAAATGATGGGTTTGTGGTTTATGTCGGTGTCGCTGGGTAATTTGATTGCAGGAATTACGGGTGGCAATGTCAATCCTGAAAATTTAGCGGATATGCCAGCCTTGTTTGGGCGGACGACTGTTTCATTATTGATTGTGGCGGTGGTTTTATTGGCACTTGCACCTGTGATGAAGCGTTGGGTGCGCTGAATTGTTGATAAAAACCGATACTGTAGGGGGCGACCCTTGTGGTCGCCCTAAATCAAAAGCGGGCGACCACAAGGGTCGTCCCTACAAGAAGCATTTAACCAAAGAGCCGCTAATTACCATTACTCCAATGGATTTTGCGTCCCTAACACATAGCGCACGCGTTCAGGCAAGCGTTTGCTGATGAAGGCGGCAACATTATTCAATACCCCCGGCGTGCAAACGGTCTGTCCTGAATTGACCGCTTTCAACCCTGAACGAACCACAAACGGTGCATCCGTCCATAGGATCTCTGGGATTTTCTTAGCCTTGTCTGCAACATCCATCGCTTCGTGAAATTCTGTATGCGTCAAACCCGGGCATAGCGCAGTGACGCGAATCCCCACGCGGCGGACGTCCATATCTAAGGATTGTGAGAAGGTAAAAACATATTGCTTCATTGCCGAATACATCGTGCCGCGTCCCGGTGGTGCAAACGCAACTATAGAAGACACGTTAATAATTCGTCCCCATGTTTTCTCGGTCATATAAGGCAAAACGGCATGACAGAGTTCAGTTACCGCATTGACCATGACTTGCAGCTGCGCTTGGACTTCTAGGGCACTTTGTTGGCTAAACATATGTCGTGGTGTGTAGCCTGCGTTATTGACCAAAATATCAATCGACAGTTCACGGCTGGCAATTTCATCCATGAGAATGGCGGTTGCGCCAACTTCTGCTAGATCACATTGAATGGCTTCCATGCGCTGCGGATATTGGGTTTGCAGCTCGGCAATCAGGTCTTCCAGACGGTCTAAACGACGCGCGACCAAGACCAATTGATGACCTTCGGCGGCAAGTTGACGTGCAAATTCAGCGCCTAATCCGCTGGAAGCCCCTGTGATTAGGGCAGTGTGTTGAATTGTCATCAAAATCATCCTCGGTTGGTCGTTTGGATCGTAGCTGTTTTCATCAGAAAATATTAAAATGATGCACTTTGTTGAGTGTGTATAAAAACGATTGCGACTTAGAGTTGAGCGATAAAAGCGTTATCCAAAACTTGTGTAAAAGAAAGTGTGACCTTAGCGTCACAGCATATATACACGTAAAAGCATTACAGCGTCTTTGTCTTGGCGTACACTCTACACAGTTTTTTTGCGGCTGCGCGATTTTCGCATGGCAACAAAAATAAAAGCAGATTTGTTTCACCCATTTTTTTGCTGTTTCACTTCCTACTTCAGGAGCTCTAGGCATGATTTACTCTGGTAATGCCATTTCCGTCCAACACTTAAGTGACGGTATCGCAGAATTCAAATTCGACTTGCAAGGTGAGTCGGTTAATAAACTGAATCGTGCGACAGTTGAAGAACTGAAAGCTGCGACCGCAGCGGTTAAAGCGGATGCAAGCGTTAAAGGTTTGATCGTGACTTCATGTAAGTCAACGTTCATCGTCGGTGCAGACATCACTGAATTTGGCGATAACTTCTCCAAAGGTGAAGCGGGTATCGAAGAATGGCTCGGTGTGTTGAATAGTGCATTCAATGGCTTTGAAGACTTAGATATTCCTAAAGTGGCCGCAATCAATGGCATCGCGTTCGGCGGTGGTTTTGAAGTGTGCTTAGGCTGTGAATACCGTGTTGCGTCAACCGCAGCAAAAGTTGGTTTGCCAGAAGTGAAATTGGGTCTGTTCCCAGGCTTCGGTGGCACAGTACGTTTGCCACGCGTGATCGGTATCGACAATGCGATTGAGTGGATTGCATCAGGTGCTGAGAAGCGTCCAGAAGTTGCGTTGAAAGAAGGCGCGATTGATGCAGTTGTTGCGCCAGAAAAATTGAACGAAGCGGCGATTGACTTGGTTAAACAAGCATTGGCAGGCAAATTGAATTGGAAAGCACGTCGCCAAGAAAAATTAGTTCCCGTTAAACTTAGCCCAATCGAACAAATGATGGCGTTTAGCAGTGCAAAAGGCTTTATTTTGGCGAAAGCAGGTCCAAACTATCCAGCACCAAAAATCGCGCTGGAAAGCATGGAACAGAACGTCACTTTGAATCGTGATGAAGCGGTTAAAGTGGAATCGAAAGGCTTTGCTAAAGCGGCTGTAACGCCACAAGCAGCGGCGTTGATCGGCGTATTTGGTGCAGATCAAGTCGTTAAGAAAATGGCGAAAAAGTGGGAAAAACTGTCTCATCCAATCAAGCAAGCGGCTGTATTGGGCGCGGGCATCATGGGTGGTGGTATTGCTTACCAAGCGGCAAGCAAAGGCACGCCAATCGTCATGAAAGATATTCGTAATGAAGCGTTGGCGCTCGGTATGGATGTCGCGACCAAACTGCTTGCAGGTCAAGTTGCGAAAGGTCGTTTGACCCCCGCGAAAATGGGTGAAACACTGTCACGCATTCGTCCAGCACTGAACTACGGTGACTTCAAAGAAGTTGATATCGTTATCGAAGCCGTTGTTGAACTTGAAAAAGTCAAAGCAGCAGTTCTGTCGGAAGTTGAAACGTTGGTTCATGAAAAAACCATTCTTGCTTCAAATACCTCAACCATTTCAATCACATCTTTGGCTAAAAACCTCAAACGTCCTGAAAACTTTGTTGGTATGCATTTCTTTAACCCAGTGCACATGATGCCGTTGGTTGAAGTTATTCGCGGTGAAAAATCATCAGACGAAGCGATTGCAACCACTGTTGTGTTGGCACAAAAAATGGGCAAAGTGCCTGTTGTTGTCAACGACTGCCCAGGTTTCTTGGTGAACCGCGTATTGTTCCCTTACTTCGGTGCGTTTGATTTGCTCGTCAAAGACGGTGCAGATTTCCAACAAATCGACAAAGTCATGGAAAAATTCGGCTGGCCAATGGGTCCTGCTTACTTGATCGACGTGGTCGGTATCGACACAGGCGTTCATGGTGCAGACGTGATGGCGGCTGGCTTCCCAGATCGCATGAAGCCTGATTACAAAGGCTCAATCCAAGTCATGTACGAAAACAAACGTCTGGGTCAGAAAAATGACAAAGGCTTCTATGTTTACGCGCTCGACAAGAAAGGCAAGAAAGCCAAGACCGTTGATCCAACGACTTACGAGCTGTTGGCATCTGTGGTTACTGGTGAAAAACGCGAATTTGATGCAGCAGAAATCGTTGATCGTTTGATGGTTGCGCTGTGTAACGAAATCGTTCGTTGCTTGGAAGACAAGATCGTGGCAACGCCAGCAGAAGCAGATATGGCGTTGATCATGGGTATCGGTTTCCCTCCATTCCGTGGTGGTGCAGCACGTTACATCGATCAAACAGGCGTTGCAGCATACGTTGCACTCTGTGACAAATATGCTCACTTAGGCAAAGCCTACGAAGCCCCACAAATGTTGCGCGATATGGCCGCAGCTAACAAATCATTCTACGGTTAAGGAGCGAATACTATGACAACGTTAAATCCACGTGATGTGGTCATTGTTGATGGCGTGCGCTCTGCCATGGGTCGTACCAGAAACGGTATGTTCCGTAACGTTCGCGCAGACAGTTTGTCAGCAGAATTAGTACGTGCACTGCTGATTCGTAACCCAGGTTTTGACCCGAACGAAGTTGAAGATTTGATCTGGGGTTGTGTCAATCAAACCTTAGAACAAGGGATGAACATTGCACGTAACATTGGTCTGCTCGCTGATTTGCCTAAAACTGTTGCAGGTCAAACTGTTAACCGTCTTTGTGGTTCATCAATGCAAGCAATCCATACTGCTGCGGCACAAATCGCGACCAACCAAGGTGATATTTTCATCATCGGTGGTGTAGAACACATGGGTCACGTCGGCATGATGCACGGTATCGACTTGAACCCAGAAGCATCGAAGCACTATGCAAAAGCGTCTAACATGATGGGCTTAACTGCTGAAATGTTGGGTCGTATGAACGGCATTACTCGCGAGATGCAAGATGCGTTTGGTGTTGAATCACATCGCCGCGCATGGGCTGCAACACAAGAAGGTCGTTTCAAGAACGAAATCATTGGTGTTGAAGGTCATGACGACAACGGTTTCCGGGTATTGTGCGAAATCGACGAAGTGATTCGTCCAGATGCAAACCTTGCAGCGTTTGCTGGCTTGCGTCCAGCGTTCGATCCACGCGGTTCAGTGACTGCAGCGACTTCATCAGCACTGTCTGACGGCGCATCTGCAATGCTGTTGATGAGTGCTGCAAAAGCGCAATCATTGGGTCTAAAACCACGTGCAGTGATTCGCTCAATGGCAGTTGCAGGTTGTGATGCAGCGATCATGGGTTACGGTCCAGTACCTGCAACTCAGAAAGCGCTAAAACGTGCTGGCTTGTCAATCAGCGACATCCAAACTGTTGAGTTGAACGAAGCGTTTGCAGCACAAGGCTTGTCAGTGATGAAAGCACTTGATTTGCTCGACAAACAAGACAAAGTGAACTTGAACGGTGGTGCAATTGCACTCGGTCACCCACTGGGTTGTTCGGGTGCGCGTATCACGACGACACTCTTGAACGTCATGGAACAGCAAGATACTCAAATCGGTCTAGCGACTATGTGTATCGGTCTGGGTCAAGGTATTGCAACGATCATTGAACGCGTTTAATTAAACGTTTGATTGGTGAGTGAAAAGAGCCCTTGCGAATGCAGGGGCTTTTTTTTATGAGTTTTTCTCAGTTACCTTTTATTATTCCGAACACAGTCTAACGCCGAGTTAGGAAATTTTTGGGTAATTTTCCTCAGCTTCTTTAACGCAATTTATATAAAAGTCTTTTAAATTTGACGGAAAGCCCCCTTCACCCTCTAATGAAATGACGTAGTTGTAGTATAAAAATACGCATTTTTTTGCAATTTCAAGAGAAGGCAATTTAACCTCTTCGTCAAAATGCGATAAGTATTTGTCGCGATATTTCTTTACTTCCTTTACGTACTCTTCAAATTCTGAAAATTTCAACTCAGTTTCAACTTCAATATTCTTTTTAAAATCTTCCTTGTTGGTTACGATATTAGCCCACATCATTTTGTCATTTTTACTTCCAAACAACTTGCAGAACTCTAAAATTGCAATTTCCGCAAAGTTTCCATTTGCTATGATCCAAAAATAGATTTTAAACGCATTGTTGCTTTTTCTAATTCCAGCCTGATGAAAGGCTATGTTCCTCGTAAAGTGGCAACAAATTTTCTTTATGCTTGTGAGGTTGCTCATTTCCTGCCCTTCCTAACGTGAAGTTGAGGCATCTGCGCGGCTTTTCGCGCAGATTGCCTCGAACGCAGTGTTAGGAGTCAACTTGGCACCTTCGCGCATGTGTTGGCGGTGGCGTAGATCAAGGCGTACGAGGATTCCAACTGCATGACGCGGAGGTAGTCTTTTGCTCCAATCTTCCAGTATAGGTTCAGTGGTCGAACGAAACCATTGGCGCCCATACCGCCCGTTGCGCTAACGTAAACTGGCTGGCCGTTTGTTTGAATCACCTGATCGACGAAGCTAGCCATCTTCTCAAAGTTCGCAGGAAAGTTCTGCGTTATCTCATAGAGATGTCCGTTGCAGAAGTTGAACATATAGCTGTGCGCCTGCGAATCCTGACTCTGAACGATCAGGGTTTTGCCAAACCACTTAGCGATGCCGATGCTGTAGCCGTTGGCAGCGGCTTCGACCTGCTGAGGCGACTGCCCACTGGAAAAGCCAAAAGCCTCAAGTGCGTCCGCACTGCCAGCACTTAACAGACAGAAACCAATTGTGACGAACGATCTACCAAGTTGCATGCTGACTCCTAACTACTCTTATGAGGCAACAGAGATAAATAAGATACAAAAAGCTGCTGCATAAGATACCTTTTGAATTAAAAAAACCTTCGTGAAATTGTCTTTAAATCAATGCGAAACTATCATAGTTAGAAAAAAATGAACAGATCAGGGAAGCTTATTGGTCATACACAATGCTATCAGCAATCAATTACAAACCTAATTATTCTCTAAAACGGCCCGCGCTGATAAATACCTTCCAATCCTTGATTCAACTCATCAATCCGCTTTGCATATGACTGACGTAAACAGCTCATATTCGTTTTGCATAGATGACGAGTGGATAACCATTCAACTTGCCGATCTTGCATCGCACCACGACTGCCCATCGCCATCAGATGCCATGAAACCTCAAAGAGCGTGGTCATTCTCACATCTTGTTTTTGCAATTCCACGCTACGACAAATGGCTTTTTCATCGGGTAACCGTGATTTTGAGCAATTGATGCCGCTGTCTGCGTAAGATGATGAATAACTGAAAATTACCAAACTGAGTATGATTATTTTGATTAGGAGTATTTTTGAAGAAATCATAATCTACACATCCTGATTTAAAATCTTGAAGTCTATTGTATGAATAATAAACAGAATGGAGTCTTTGGTTTTGTCTCAATTGACGTGAGATTTGTATCATTTGCTAACAAAAAAGCTTCTGCATTACAGGGGCTTTACGATGAATTCAATGGTCAGAATAGACAGATGTTTATATAATAAACAGACTATCTCGTGCTATTTCAGAAGAATCATGAAAAAGCGGAAACAATCGCGTTTTACTGCAAGTGTCTTCGCTGTGACGCTCTTGTCGCAGGCCGTTCACGCTGAGATTGATCAAGAAGCACTGGGCAATACCATTGATGTGCTTGGAGTCATCGCACGCGTTGCAACAGCCACTCCGAAAAGTAATGCTGCCAGCATTAGCCCAACCGCTGAACAACGTGCCGCCATCATTGGCGAAATTGCACGTGGCGCGGGCAATAATGATGATGCGATCAAACAAAATATTGTCGATGCCCAATCTCCAATTCAAAGTGTTTTAGAGGCAGCCTCTTGCGCGCAAGGCAACCGAGAGTCGCCGCTTGCACAGAGTCAATTCATTAGTAATCCTAACTTTATGAGCTCTGCAAAGATTACTCATAATGTGGTTGCCAATGCGTGTGCGAATGCCGTTCGTGTTGGTCAATGGCAGATGCCGTCACCTGAAGTCCTTGAATTTACTGCCATGTTTCGACCTGAACAGTCCGAACAAGTGAATACTTGGAAATTCAAAATCAAACGCCAAATTACAGGTAACTGGCAACTGGAGTCTAAGGAAAACATTAGCTCAAGTAATTGAATTAATAATCTAAATTATATTAAAAATAAACGACTCATTAAAACTTAGGTTAAATTTGATCTGAGTTTTTCAGTGATTCTTCTGCAGATTATCTTGCTCAAAATCTTTAAAAATAACGCTGTCATTGGCATAATACGACAGTTTGTTGGCATACCAAGCGCTTGCTTTGTAAAAGGGTAGTGGGCAAAATTAACGCTCAAATATCAAGCCGCCTCAATAGGACAGCCAAATGAGTGAATTCACCAGTTATTTCAACGAAACTCATGAGCAAGTGCGCACAACCATTCGTAAGTTCGTCGCCGAGCATATCGCGGCGAATATTCACGACTGGGAAGAGGCGGGTACTTTTCCACGAGAGATTTATCGACTGGCAGGCGATGCGGGCATTCTCAGTCTGGGCTATCCTGAACGTCTAGGAGGCATTGCCGAGGGTGATGTCTTTATGAAGGTTGCTGCCAGTGAAGAATTGATGCGCTCTGGTTCGGGTGGTCTGGTTGCGTCTTTGGGCTCACTGGATATCGCGTTGCCGCCGATTGTGAAATGGGGCAGCGAGGCCATGCAAGAACGTGTCGTGCCTGAGTTACTGAGTGGTGAAAAGATTGCGGCACTGGCGATTACTGAACCGAATGGTGGTTCAGATGTCGCCAATATCAAGACCCGTGCAGTCAGTGATGGTGATTTCTATCGGGTATCGGGTGCGAAGACCTTTATTACCTCAGGGATTCGCGCGGATTATTATACGGTTGCCGTGCGTACTGGCGGCGAAGGTTATGGCGGCATCAGTTTGTTGCTGATGGAAAAAGGCATGCCCGGTTTTACCACGGGCAAACCACTGCAAAAAATGGGTTGGTGGGCATCGGATACCGCAGAACTCTTTTTTGATGATGTCAAAGTGCCGAAGAGCAACTTGATTGGCGTAGAAAATGCTGGGTTCTTTGCCATCATGACCAATTTCCAAATGGAACGGCTTAATCTGGCAGTCATGGCGAATATGACGGCGCAATTGGCGCTTGAAGAATGCCTACGCTATGTGCCAGAGCGCGTGGCTTTTGGTAAGCCGTTATCGAAGATGCAAGTGATTCGTCACAAACTGGCCGATATGGCGACGCAGATAGAAATCAGCCGTGAGTATAATTATCGGGTGGCTGCCATGATTCAAGCAGGGATTCCAGTGATCAAAGAAGTGTCGATGGCAAAGAATTTTGCCACGCGCACCAGTGATTTTGTGACCTATGAGGCGACGCAGATTTTTGGCGGTATGGGCTTTATGCGCGAATCGTTGGTTGAGCGGCT
Organism: Moraxellaceae bacterium; assembly: GCA_025363155.1. Lineage (GTDB taxonomy): Bacteria > Pseudomonadota > Gammaproteobacteria > Pseudomonadales > Moraxellaceae > Aquirhabdus. The sequence goes on along the minus strand of JANYEL010000124.1, from coordinate 17,191 downwards.
GTATCGCGACAATCGGATTTTGTCGATTGGCGGCGGTACGCATGAAATCATGAATGAAGTTATTGCCAAGCAATTAGGCTTATAGCTAATTCATAGTCCTTTTCCAGTTGGCTTATAGTCGGTTTATAGTGGCTGGTTTGATCGCGACTTGTTTATAATGCGGTGACCCTTCAGCGCAGTAAATCATCATGACGCATCCCACGACGACCATTCCAGCCGATCTGAATCCGAGTGATTCTAGAGCAACGCAGCTTCATTGTCTGTTGTATTGGGAAAAACGTCAGCCGAAGAAAGTTCTGTTTGTGCATCCAGATGAAAATGGTCGCCTGACCCATTTTACATGGACTGAGGTGGCGGATCAGGTGCGACGGATGGCGTCATATTTGACCAAACTGGCGTTGCCAGCGCGCAGCCAGATTGCGATTTATGGCAAAAACAGCGCACATTGGATCATTGCCGATCTTGCCATTTGGATGGCGGGGCATGTGTCCGTACCTTTGTATAGCACGCTCAACGCCGAAGGGGCGCGGCATGTACTGATTCATAGTGAAGCAAAATTATTATTTATCGGTAAGTTGGATGGTCAATCTGATAGCTGGCACCAAGTCAAAGAGATTATTCCGACTAAGCTGCCTTGCATTCGTTTGCCGCTCGCGCCGCAATATAAAGGCGCGCCGACGTGGGATGATTTGATTGCAAATGTTTCACCACTGCACGAAGTGACGTTGCCTGAGCCGTCGACGCTCGCCAGTATCATTTACACCTCGGGCAGTACAGGGTTGCCAAAAGGCGTGATGCACAGTTTTGCGACCATGATGGCGCCAGCGTTCGCGGTGAATACGTTGTTCGCGTGTACGCCTGAAGATCGTCTATTTTCTTATCTGCCGCTGGCGCATGTGGCTGAACGCGCATTTATAGAAATTGCGTCGCTATGTTATGGTTCTGAAGTGTTTTTTGTCGGGTCGCGCAATTCATTTTTGACGGATTTGCGTCGTGCTAAGCCGACGATTTTCCTCGCTGTACCGCGCTTATGGATGAAGTTTCATCTCGATATTAATAAACGCGTGCCGTTAACCGCCCAAAAATTGATTTTTAATGTGCCTAAAATCAGTCAATTCACCAAGAAAACCATGCTGTCCGAACTCGGATTGAATCATGTTCGCTTTGCCCTGACGGCTTCTGCGCCATTACCCTTGAGCTTAAAAAAGTGGTATCACAATCTTGGTTTGGATTTGATTGAAGCGTATGGGATGACTGAGAATTTTGGATATTCACATGGCACCAAGCCGAAAGATTGGTCGAGTGAAGACAATGTCGGACGCGCTTATCCACAAGTCGAAAGCAAGTTGGATAGCTCAGGTGAGATATTGGTCAAAAGCCCTTCGATGATGCTGGGCTATCACAAAGATCAAGCAAAAACTGCGGAAGCAATCACCAAGGATGGCTTTCTGCGCACAGGTGACGTGGGGCGATACGATGCCCAAGGATATTTGACGATCACTGGCCGTGTGAAAGACAATTTTAAGACGTCCAAAGGCAAATATGTCGCCCCAGTGCCGATTGAACATAAGCTGGGTAATCACACAATGCTGGATGCTGTTTGTGTGTGTGGCGCGGGTTTAACGCAGCCGATCGCAATTGTGCAGTTGGCGGATATTCGTCCTGATAAATTGCCTGAAGCTGTGCGAGCAACACTAGAAAAAGAGCTACAAGTGTTGCTGAAAAAAACCAATGCCCAATTGGAACCGCATGAAAAATTAGCGTTCATTGCAGTCGTCAATGAGGCGTGGACGGTGAAAAATGGATTCCTCACTCCGACGTTGAAGATCAAGCGCAACGTCATCGAAAATCGATACGCGTTCCGGCTTGAATCTTGGAGCGCGCAAAATCGTAAAGTTGTTTGGATGTAACATTTTGGCAATAAAATAACGCGTGAAAAAGCGAAGGATAGCCGATGGAGCTATCCTTTTTTATGAGCGCTGGACTCTATTGAAATCATTAAGCCGCAATCGCTGTATTTGTAACCAGCGCAGGACGTTTGGCTTTAGACGGGAAAGCATGACGCAGGATTCGCCAGCCGACTTGAGACAACTGACTCACGAACGAGCCTTCATTGTAATGTTGACCATAGCGCTGACAAATGTCTTTGACCCCAACCGATAACCCTTCATAGCGCCACGCAGGCACATCGGGGAACAGGTGATGCTCGATTTGATGGCTTAAATTACCCGACATAATGTTAAATAGTTTGCCGCCAGTCAGATTCGATGAACCGCGAATTTGGCGCATGTACCAATGTCCGCGGCTTTCTTCTTTTAGCACTGATTTTGGGAAAATTTCTGCATCTTGGGTGAAGTGACCACAGAAAATAATCGAGAACGTCCACACATTACGGATGCCATTCGCAACGAAATTTCCGGCAAATACAGGCAAGGCCATTGGGCCAGCAATCAATGGAAAAAACACATAGTCTTTGACCAATTGACGGGTCATCTTGCGTTTGGTTGGTTCAAATTCAACTTTGAATTCTTCCATGGTTTTCTTGCCATTAAACAACAAGCCTAAGCGTAATTCTTGAATCGCAACGCCCCATTGAAACAACAGTGCAAAAATCACGGCATACAACGGCTGACCGAGAAAGAACGGTTTCCAGCGTTGTTCTGGGAACAACCGAATCACGCCGTAGCCGAGATCGTCGTCCATACCTTTGATATTGGTATAAGTGTGATGCATATAGTTATGGGTTTTACGCCAATGATCACCCGTACCGACAATATCCCACTCAAAGGTCTTCCCGTTCAGCGTTGGATCGCCCATCCAGTCATATTGACCGTGCATGACGTTATGACCGAGTTCCATGTTTTCCAGAATCTTTGATGCGCCAAGTAGCGCAGTTCCTGCAATCCATGCTGGCGGGAAAAAACTCGCCATGAGCAAGCCACGACCTATGGCATTGGTATAACGCACCGCTTTGACGATTTTACGAATATAGGTGGCGTCTTGCTCACCCAAATCAGCAACGGCACCCGCACGTAGGGCATCAATCTCCGCTGCGAATTGGGCAAGTTCTTGTTCGTTCAAATTTCTACTGAGTGATGCCATATTGAGTTTCCTCTAATTTAAAGTATTGAGAATTATTGTTTTACAGATCAAGGATGAGGTCGGAGCGGGCACTGCTAATGCAAATGCGGACGCTGGAGCCTGCTTCATGATCACGATCTTGGGTCAAAATGTGTTCGGTCGTACCCGCTTGTTTCGTGCACACACAGGTATTGCAAATGCCCATTCGGCAGCCCGATTCAGGTTTCAAACCTTGTGCTTCTAGCGCCGCCAAAAGTGGTTGACCGCTGGCCACGCGAATAGTGCGATTGCTTTTGGTCAGATGAATGTTGACCTGTTCAGTGTTGTCATTGGCAATGAGCGGAAGGCTGAACGCTTCGCCATAAAAATCTTTAGCCTGTTCTTGTGTCAACGACCTCGCTTGTTCAACAAAACCAGCAGGGCCACAGGCATACGCCACACGCTGATTTAAATCGGGCACGAGGTTTTCCAGCATTTCTTGGCTAATACGGGCGTTGATGTGCGAAAGATCGTCTGGTTCTTGAGTCAATGCATAATGAACCTGCAAGTTCGAATGCTTTGCTGTCAGTGCAGAGAATGCTTCCACAAAGCACAATTCGGCTTTGGTTTTCGCCCAATAAATCAAAGTGACATCGCCCAATGCATCTTGTGCCACCCATTCGTGAATCAGGCTCAGAAAAGGCGTAATGCCACTGCCCGCAGCGAGAAAAACATGCTGCTGATGCAAGACTGATAAAGTCATTTCACCAAAAGGGACGCCGAGTTCTAACACTTGACCGACTTGGGCTTGCTCATATAACCAGTTGCTGACTTTGCCGCCGTTCATTCGTTTAACGGTAATGGTGAAGACACTACTCTGATTAGGCACAAGACTTGGACTATAACTACGAGTAACCCGCGATCCATTAATTTCTGCTGTAATATTAATATGTTGTCCTGCAACAAATGGCTGCGCGTGACGATTCGGTTTTAATGTTAAAGTGACGCTGTCTTTGGCTGCAACCTGACGCGCGACAATGCGGGCAAGTGGACGCTGCCAAGACCATGTCGAATTTAGATGACTTGCCCAAAAATCGAAAGCGGTTGGTGAGAAAACCGATTGGACGAGTGTTTGCAGTGGCGTATTGTTGTTCAATGGATATCTCCATATGTGGCATGATTGATAATTATTGTACACATGTGCAGACAAGTGTAAAGTAACTTTACCTTTTGTCACAACTCTCTTTATAATGACCTATGCTTTATTGACCAACAGTTGATCCAAATATGCTGAACCCTGCACCGCCCTTAACTGAATCAGCTGCCCATATGCTGGAAGACTCTTCTTTGCAAAATCAGCCTCTACAAAATCAGCGTGTTCCACAAGGTCGCAAGGCAGTTATTTCCAGTGAAGAACTGATCTCTGCTGCATTAAAGCTAGTCGGACCTCACCGTAGCATCTCTACATTAAGCTTACGTGAAGTTGCACGAGAAGCAGGAATTGCACCGAATAGCTTTTATAGACACTATCGGGATATCGATGAATTAGCAGTTTCGTTGATTGAGCTTGCAGGCGCATCGTTACGTAAAGTGCTCAGTGAAGCGCGTCAGCGGGCATCTAATGAACGTAGTGTGATACAGACTTCCATCGAAGTATTTATGGAACAACTCAGCATTGGCGAAGGTTTTCTGCCTATTCTGCTTCGTGAGGGCAAAGTTGGTTCAGCGGCATTTAAACAAGCGGTTGAGCGTCAATTGTGCTTCTTTGAAGATGAGTTACAGCAAGATTTAGTGCGACTTGGGGAGGCAAAGGGTCAAACTTTGCATCAACCTGAACTGGCGGCGCGCGCAATGACGCGATTGGTGTTTGCCATGGCCTCAGTTGCCATGGATTTACCTACGACAGAACAACAGCAAATGATGGCTGAAACGATTACAATGTTACGCATGATTTTGACGGGTGCGCGGGTCATGGTGACTCAGGAATCAGTACAAAATTAATGTATGATGTGTCGTGCAATTGATCGGCTTCTTTAATCTAGGGTGATTGAAAAAGTCGGTAACAATGATTTAACGGAATGGAATCCGCTATGAATGAAATGCCTCATTTTTCTTTAAAGTTACGTACGCGCAAATTTTGGCTTTTGCCATTGTTGGTTGGGCTGAGTGCAACTGCGTCTGCTGCGTCTATTAATACTTTTGAGCGTGCGGTTACTTTTCCAGAAAAAGCGAAGGTCATGCCTTTTTTGAAAGATGATTTTTATGGCAATGAAAGCGATTTAAACAATCTACGGACTGGACTCAATAAAGACCAAGTGCAGATGTTGATTGGTAATACGCATTTTCTGCCCAAATTGATGACAGATCGTACGTGGCACTATATTTTTAAATTTCGTGAGCTGGACAAGCCCGACATCATTTGCCAATACCAAATTCAATTTGATGAGCAAATGAAGGTATCTGCTAGTTATTTTAATAAACCAACCTGTGTTTTTCATTTGCAGCCATTACCAGTAGGAACGGTCATCGAGACCGAGGCGCCTGTTGCTGTGCCACTCCCTGCAAACGCTCAATTATCGCTTCCAACCAATATGCTTTTTGGATTTAATAAGTCGAAACTGAATGATTTGCCTGAAGCTGTTCGTGATACCTTGCGGACTTTTGTGCAGAAATTAAAGGCGAACATTGCGACTTTAGAGGGTATTACCATCATTGGTCATACGGATCGATTGGGTAATGATGATCAGAATCTCAAACTGTCCACTGCGCGTGCTGAAACGATTAAAGAGTTCTTTGTGTTGCAAGGCGTTGATGCTGAGAAAATCAAAGCAGTAGGCAAAGGCAGCACTGCGCCATTGAACGAATGTACCGATACTGATCGGAAAAAGTTGATTGACTGCTTAGCGCCAAATCGTCGCGTGGATATTGAGTTTAAGCAGGAGTAAGTACTGATTACTTTGAATTTTCCATAAAAAGCCGCTTGAATCAGCGGTGTCGGAGAGTAATTTAGTTTCATACCGGGTTGCTCTGAAAGCCTTGCATTTTGGTGGTCGAAAAGTATCCTAAATAAATTAAGTATCATACTGAAAATGATCTTCGTCTCTCAGAGCAGTAAAAATTAAGTAATTAAGTATCATACTATATGATAATTTATCCTCTGTAATGTAAATCTCTCATCTGCTGAGAATCGCTTCCAAAGCATGCCTGATCTAACAAAGAGTAAGCTTCTAACATTGTATGAAAAAGATAATCATGATTTTGGTTTTAAGGGTGGTGGTTTACTCTAAACGCACCTTTGATGACTCTTTTTTGATATCATTCGCCCTTTGCAGACATTGCATTCCGTATAAAGATAAAGGAATTTAAATGTGTAATTGCCGTGATTCCGTTGAGCGAGCTTACTTATGGGATTAGATAATGACGGCTTAGTTTTAGAGCTTGCGGAAAAGAAGAAAAAACTTGGTGCATATTATACTCCACAAAATTTATGCCAAATTTTAGCTAATTGGGCTATCACGGACTCTAATAGTAAGATTTTAGAGCCAAGTTTTGGGCAGTGTGGCTTTTTAGAGGCCAGTAAAGTCCGTTTAACAGAACTAGGATGTAGCCTTCCTAAGGAGCAGATCTATGGTTGCGATATAGATCCTAATGCATTTGAATTTTTGAAAAAGATTTTAGGGAGTTCAATCAATGATAAAAAGTTTATCTTAGAAGACTTTATGAAGCTTTTTTCTGGTGTCCATTGGTCAAATGACTTTAATGCCAGCATTGGAAATCCTCCGTATATTTCTGCCCATAATTTAACGATTGATCAGAAAAAGGACTACATTAAGCGATGGAAAAAAATAGGATTAAATATCGAGCAAAGAGCTAGTTTGTGGGCACATTTTTTATTGCACACAACAACGTTTATTGCGCCCAATGGGCGTCTTGCATGGGTGCTTCCTGGGGCAATTTTACAGGCTGATTATGCAGTAGGTATACGTGAATATCTTGGTATGATTTTTGAGAATACAATTTGTATTCTTATGGAACAGCGGTTCTTTCTTGGAGAGGGTACGGAAGAAGAAACGGTAATTTTATTAGCTAAAAATAAACTTCCTCAAGAAAACCCAAAACCCATTTGTTTTGCATATGCTTCAACTCTTACAGAATTACAAGATATTATTTGCCGATGGGATCTAGCACCTTGGGAGGGTAAATTTGTTACTGCTAGACCGTCATATCTTTGCACTAACCCAGATGCTTTGAGTGTCTACGAGGACCTTGCAAAAAATACAAATTGTCAAAAGTTAGATAGTCTAATAAAACTAAATATAGGAATGGTTACAGGCGCAAATTCTTTCTTTGTTATCAATGAAGCAACTCGTAAAGAACATGATCTTCCTAAGAATGAACTCCGATTTGTTCTTTCAAAAATTAAACAGGCAAAAGGGTTAAGTTACTCTATAGAAGACCATCATGAGTCTCTCGACACAAACTTTCGTGGATATTTATTACACGTAGAGGGTGTAAGTAAGAATTCAAATATTGAAAAGTACTTGTCACAATACCAGCAAGATAAAATAGACAATAATAAAACATTCCTAAAACGTAAAGATTGGCATGCGCCTGATGACAACTTAGCCCCAGATGCTTTCTTATCTGTGATGAATCACTATGGCCCTAGAATGGTGCTAAACGAAGCAAATGTTAATTGTACAAATACCATACATCGTGCTTACTTTTTAGATCAAGAGCTCAGCCTCATTCAGAAAAATTTAATAACCATTTCATTGCTTACAAGCTTTTCTCAGTTATCGGCTGAATTTACAGGACGCAGATATGGTTCAGGCGTTTTAAAACACGAACCTACCGAAATGAAAAAGATATTAGTATTTCTTCCTCTAAATATTAATGAAGGAATCATATCGAACTATTATTTAAGAATTGATCAATCTATGCGAGAGGGTGATCATTTAATGGCAACACGATTAGCGGATGAACTGATACTTTACCCGCTGAATGAAGGAAAAAAGATATCTGAAATCCTGTCATCTGAACTAAGTAACACTCGTATACGGCGCCAACGTAGTAAATATTTATCTGGTAGCTAACGCCAAACACTAGCATCCATTGCATGAAGAATAGTGGTTTCACTTGTATTTAAGTGCTTAACCATTTTATTTAAATATGCTGAATAGCATATTAACTGGCTTTTAGATATAGCATCACACCACCTAGGATTCTCTCTAATAATGTCCCACTTTTCAGGATAGAAATTCGCAACTATTGCCTCGCAAAGTAAAATCACATCTAAAGGTGGATGAATCCAGCGTGGAACTTTTAAAGGAAAATCTTTTTTTCTATCTGATCCATGAACGCGTCCCCCAAACTGAATGTGTGTTAATGGGCCTCGCTGCATTCTTTCTTGACCCTGATCATTTGCACGGTCAAAATGCCAGCGTGCAATGACTTCCCCATTTAAATCCAAAATCAAAACACAAATATCCAAATTCTCAAAAGGAAGAACATCAGGATCAGTTAAATTAACGCTAATTTTTTTACAGCTTAGAATTGGTACTACGGGATCAACTTCATGTAATATATTTTCTGCTATATCAAATTCGATAGCCTGCTCACGATCTATCACGATCTCCCAGCTTGAGCTTCTTTTATACGACTTTAATGATTCAGAAACTCGACATAAATTAATATAACCCAATTGAGTAATAATTTCTTTCTCATACAACAGGTCTGCGACTGTTGCCACAGCTTCCTTCATATCGCGTGCTGAAATGTTAATATTTGGATGTTGGATAATATCAGTCATTAATATTGAGCTTCCAATATGCTTGGAATGAATTTTTGATCAGCCTCATCAACCATAATTTTTTTAGTGACATATTGATGTTCTTGAATACATTTATTGCATAATCGTTTTTTTTGAACAAATCTTGGAATATAAGGGTCATAAACCGCTAATGAGTGTCTGATTTCTGTTGGATTACGGCAAAAGGAACATGCAAAGACAACTTTTTCATCTTCAGAATTATTCCATCTTGACTTTGCAGGGACAAGTTTCGTACTAAGTTTCTCATTTATTTGAGTTACTCTTTCTTTAGCCGTTTGACTATAAGGCCGATGTCCAACAGTCTCTACTAAGAAGTCCTCAAAACGATGCGCCCACCATCGTTCCCAGCCATCAGAGAATATTCCATTATATTTACAGCCTTTACTTTCTAGGATAGTAAAAATTTGCTCATCTGCATGATTAGGATGAGATCCCATTCGAGCCATAACCTCATATCTAGATAAGAATACGCCTTCTCTTCGCATCATATTTTTTAAAATAAACTTTGCTTGAATATGAACAACTTTTGAGTCAAGTAAAGGTTGCTTTATCTCTTGCTTATTAATTATTTCATTTGTATCTTCATCTGGGTTTTGGTCGAATATAGACAGTATTTCATTGTTATTTATGGCAGCTAATTGCTTATATCCTTTTATGAGTGCCACAATTTTTTTGAGTAATTTTTCATGATTAGCGTCATTACCTAGATGTTCTTTCGTATAACAAGAATCAAATAAATCATGTGATGTTTTATCGGGGCTGTATAAGTTCTCAATATTATTTTCTGCAGAAAGCAGAATAATGGGGAAGTCTAAAACCCCATCATCAGATATTATTTTTTCTCTGAGTATTTGAGCTAAGCCTCCTCCTTTATATCCTTGATTTGCGTCTAGATCATTAGCGTGTAAATACTCGTCAAGCCTGAAATCCAAAAATAATACGTCTGGTTCTTCTGTTAAAATATCAGATGCAATTTCAGTAACACCTTTAGGCGACAAACCCTTTGTATTAATTTTAAAATCAGAGTAAGTTATTTCACTCAAGAGATTAGAATAAATGTCTAAATCTACCTTATTATCATCTATAAAAATACCTTTAAACTCGTGCATAGTTTTTATCCTTTTAAAACCCTGAACTCAAAGCAGCAATTATAATTTTGAGAAGCATTTCCTAATTGAGCACTTCCACCGTAAGAATTTGCTATGTCAGAAACAATCTTTAAGCCTAAACCCGTGCCTACGCCATCTAAAAGATCTTCGTTGCTGCCAATACTTGTTGTATAGAATGCATCAAAAATATAATTCTTATCTTTATCTGAAACTCCTGGACCATTATCTTCAAAACGAATCAATACATGATCCCCATCCAACAATGTACTAACCCTTATATGAGGATTTTGGGTATTCGTTTTTCTCAAAAATTTTATTGAATTAGTCATGAAATTTAATAATACCGAGGTAATTTCACTTTGGTGCATTGGTGTAGTTATCACATTATCATCTGAAAGATTCAGCTCAAATATAATTTGTTTTTTTAATAGGTAGTCAGAAAATTGATCATAAAAACTCTTTATAGCACCGCTTAGTGAGACGGACTTTAACTCTCGACTTTCAGTATGGGACATTATTTGTCCAATGTACTTACCAACATTGAATATTTGATTAGATGAGTGCTCTAATGACTGAACTGAATTTTCAAGTTTTGTTTTATCCGTAAGCTCTGTAATTTTGGTCACACGCATTTTTAATAATGTAATTGCTGCGTTCAAAGAATTATTCGTTCCTTTGATTTCATGTCCAAAGATAGCTATAGATATCCCTAAGGATGAAAGTATTCTTAACATCTCTTCGTATTCAAGAGAGGCTGCTTTTTCTGCTTCGACTTTATCTTCATAAAGCTCAGCCTCAAATTCAGCTTGCTCAACTCTTTTTTCAACTATCTTCGCATGTTCTTCTTTGGATAAATTTGAAGATACTGTCATATTCAGCAAAGATTCTTTTAGGTCTTTAATAACGTCAGTAGGTTTCTTTGGATGTATTAGTTCGGAGACAAAGTTCTTTTGCCCTGCACTTTGCTTTCTATTACGGATAGAAGCAATTCTAGTAATTGCCCATTCGATAGAGTCCCTAACAAATGATGCCAACTCCTCAAAAGCCTCATTTTCTAATAAACCTTCGCGGCTACTGGTTTCCTCAAAGAGTTCATTTACATCAGATAAATATGCTCCGCCGAAAAAATTAGTATTTGCCGCAGGCATTAAAAGAGTACGCCGCCCAGAGTCACGATCTAATCTAAGCCAATCGTCGGATCGCTCACCGTAGGGTAAGACTCTAAAACCATTACGATATATTCTGACGCCACCGTATTCCGTAGCAAGATTTTGGGCACTCCTTGTATTTCCTGACATAAATTCACTGCGGTAAATAAAATACTTAGTACTAAATGTAAGCTCTCCTGTTAGTAGGAACTTTTGATCTAATATATATACTTCATCTAGCTGCAATCTCTGCGATTTTAAAGTCACTGTTGCAATGCCGTTACAATCAATTTCACCACTAATTTCGGCAAGCGCGTGATTGAGGAAAGTAGTGTCCATTGATATTTCTTGTGTCTTAATCTTTCCTGTTACGCCATTTATAATTGTCTCGAAACCTGGATCTATTTCATATTCGGTTATCGGACTTCCTTTAACAGGCACAGGCTTGAATGGTGACTGTAACGAAAGCACTCCATGCCATGCTCTTTTGAGCTGATTGCTTGTCCATATCTCCCGTAAATTTAAAATATTTAAAGTAGTACCTTGTTCATTGAGATCTTTATCTAGGTATTCAACTTGACTAAATACGTCACTTAATTTTTTTCCCGAGGTGAAATCATCATCCCAATTAAAAATAACTCGTGTCGCTTTAGTATGTCCTTTTACTGAGCTAATGATTTCAAGGTGTGTTCCCAAACGTTGTACTGCAAAGCGTCCAATTCCTTTTCGACCCGCGCGAGTACGTCCAAATCGTGGCGAAACAGTATTGATCTTCTTATAGTCTGTAGAAATACTCATCCATGCTTGTTTAATCGTATCGATATTCATGCCACTCCCATTATCTTTAATAACAAGAGTGCCATTTTTTTCGTTGGAATCTATGAATTCAATATTTACTTCAGTTGCATCAGCATCATATGCATTCTTGATAAGCTCGATGAGAGCAGTTTCTTGTTTTCCTACAAGTTCAAATCCGAGTTTCTGAATATGTCCTGCATCAACACTGAACCGAACATTTTGAGTATTTGAATCAACAATAGAGGCGCTTGATTTTTCGATTACCAGCCAATTAGGTGATTCTTTAGATAGTTCATTTTGAATAATTCTCTTGAACTTTTCTTTATCTAGGTTGGTTAGAACTGCTTTAATTCTTGAAATATCAATTGTTTTCTTTATATTATTTTTATTTATTTCAGCATGATATGACATTTCTTCAACAAGAAAATTTTGAAAGTTTAGTGCTGCGGATTGTATGGTTAATAAATCTGGCTCTAAATAATTAAAAATTTTTTCAATCTCACTATCACGATACACTGTATCGATTGCATCATATGCTCTTTCAACTCCAGAGATATATGACATTATTCTATTGTGAAAAACACTAAATTTCTCATAAAAATCGAAATCAAAACTAAGAACTATTGATTCATTTTCTTTTAGTTCTTTAATAAGCAAATAAAACTCTTTGCTAATTGCTAGCCAAATAGCATACAAATCCTGATTTTCTTCAAGGATTGAATTTAGTTCTGATTTTTTTAAGTATTCATCTAAGGATAATACATGCTCAATAATTTGCTGAACTGGATTTAAATCTTTTTTGTTCACATCCTATCCTCTTCAAATTTTCTTTGAAATTCAACATACTTCAGCAAAAAAACCTATCACTGATAAAAATTCGCCACTAACTTGATGCTAACACATAGTTAGATGCACTAATTTTTCTATTCCTTATTGTGACTCACAAAATTGCTGGTTTTTGACATCAAAACTTTGATATAAATAATTGTGCGGCACCCAAAAGCTGCATTTTCAAATTATGGATCGCATCCAACCATCAAATCTACTTGCCCAATGAGCGATAGAATCCTTACTTAAAAAGTTTTTATTTGAAGACTCTGTACTTGGATGTGGAACCCCTTGAAACCGTTTTCTCCCACAGAATCGAATTAGGAGATTACTATCCCAACGTAGTGAGCGTTTCACTAATGCTTTTTCGAATTCTAATATCTGAATCTCCCAATCGATTGTGCTTTTCAGTCTTAGAAGTTGAGTAGAAAGTGGTTTAATAGTGTCAGATGTATCTACTTCTAAAATATGAAAGCATGCACCTATTACATTAGTAATAGAAATAACTGAAATATATCTAGGCTTTCCATCAGATAGTAAATGTTTGCTGCAATTAACCATATTAGGCAATTCATGGACTTGCTTGGAGTTGATGGTATAACCGTATTCGGTAACCAGTAATTCGACCATCTGTTGAAAAAAATCAAATTTTCTCTGATATAAGTAAATATTTTCGGTAATATCCATAACAGCGTTTAGTTCAGCTTGGGGTACATCACCTGTTCGAGTGGACTCATTAATCCCTACATTCTGCGTAGCTTTGGAGTCATTAATACCTGCTTCATCGTCTTTACGACCAGATGCCCCAAAATGTTTCTTATTAGTAATCTTTTCAGTTAAGAATGTCTTGGAAAATTCAAATACAACGTCAGGTGCATGTAAAAAGATATGTTCATTGTCCGAGTTTGTTTCTGCATCATCATCTAGAATATAGTCCATTGCGGGTTTTGGTGTTGATGCAGTGCCTTTCTTGCCGTCGGCTTTCAAATTTTCCCTGAATTTTGGATGATTGAAACTAACCATACTCGGGACTTTACAACTAATATTACGCATTGCCGCAATTTCGTAAACGAACATGCAATTTGTTTCTTTATCAAAAACACCTTTAAAGTCAAACTCGCATAAAGGTAGGGCTGGTGGCGTGAATTGAAAATCCCAAAACCGATAACCCTTTTTATCGAAGCCATTCAATTTTTGAAATTGCCCAATACTTTCATAGGATGCTCGTGCATCAGGATCTAATAAAATCCAAGATAACTTTTGGCGGCATTGCTCATCATTTAAAGATGAAACGGGATATCCGCTTGATAGCGGGATGTTAATGATATTTTTAGAACCTGTGAGTGGGTTTACGGTAATATCGAATTCGATATTAAGGCAGTCGGGTTCTAAAGCAGTTCGAGATAAATAACCATTTTGGAAAAATAATACGCGTGCTAATTCAAATTGAGGGATGTAAAAAGTCGTATCCAATTCGCCCTGAAATGTAAAACAAAATTGGGATGCTTCTACTTTCAAAGTATTTTTTCTTCGTAAGGCGGGACATTCACCGATACATGTGACTTTCCAATTTTGAGTGCTCTCAATACTAGCTGAACGGCTATATCCTACAAGATTGTGTTCTAACGTAGGATTTAAGTAGCGCTTTCTAACAAGAGTTGATGCATAGGAGGCACTCAATGATGGCTTGTCTTGTGGTGGAAAGAAAGTAAGATTGACTCCCCACGTGGCGGCTGTTTTTTTCCGAAAAAAAGAACCTATCGACTGGATTTGTGCGTCATCGGATAAGTCGTCGATTTTATGATTTTTAGTCAATTTTCAAATGCCTCATTCAGAAACTGTTTTGCCAATGGTCGTAATCGAGTATCACTGAGTCCAGCCATCCGTAACACGACCCATCTTGAAAGCTGGGTTGTTGATGAATTCAGAGAAGAAATAGTGAACTTAATTCTACGAAGCTGATATGCGGAAATATCCTCACAATACTTTTTAAAGAACAAATGCGTTAGCGGAAGCTTGCTAATATTCTTTTCAATAACAGATGTCATCTCAATCTTTGACAAAAACCAACGCTTTGACCAGCGAGGGGAATTTAGTTGAGTGCCATATGTATTTTTTATTGAAATAAGTTTGCGAGTCACGACCAAGTCCCTTGAGTGCCAATCAACGCGACAATTTGTAATAATACCATGTACTTGATATTGGGCGTTGGTTGAGAGTAACCAATCCTTATCGTGCCGATAGAGCCATGCGTAGCAAGCTGAGCCCCCAGTGAGACGAGCAAGTTTAGTGCCGCTGGTTTTTACCATCGATAGCCAGTGCTGTCGGTGTGTCAGAGACAAAGATGTTTCGCTATTTGAAGGTGCCAATACTTGGGAGGATTTTGAAGGCTTTGATGGAATTTTACCAACATCATCGAGTACATCATTGATAGACCAACCTTCAGGCAGAAAAGCATGAAGTGTGATGATGTGTTCTAAGTAACTAAATGATTTTCTGTGTTTTCTAAATATTGAATGCAGCCAAGAGCTTTGATCGTCTGTTATGGTTAAATCATACTGTTTTAGCCATGAATTAGGAAATTGCTCAAGTACGAGCTCTTTTATTCGAGCATATAAAATTTGTTGTCCTCGGTTGCATCCAGCTTGTTGCGCAAGCTTTTTATAGTAAGAACTCCATTGGGCATATGTGGCTGACGGTGAAGCTCCACGATCAAGTAAATTGGCAACCTGTTGTGTTATATGTTGATTTAATGGGTGTGGTTGTTTCTGATTGATTGCTGGGCATAACATTGGTGATGCAGATAAGAATTGATGCCGATGAAAAGAATGCCTCTCTATTTTTGAATCAAGTAATTGTCCATGTTCGAGACAACAATCTGCTCCAATAACTTGCCAATTTCTTTGCCAGAAATACTCGCCGTGCTCTGCTAATTGCCGTTGCATGCAGGCGTGGCAATAGCGCAAACATTTTGTTTGTTTAATTCTAGATGCGACGACACCGAGGGTCAGGTGGATAGAACCTTGGGAGCTCAATGCCATCCATTCTAAACATTGTTTACGATGCGGTTCAGTTGCGAAAGGGGCATAAATTGGCAGTAATGTATGTTGATAGGCAAGCTGTTCAATATCGTAGCCAAGTCCGGGTAAACATTGACGTATGCCTTCAAGATAATTAGGAAGATCAATCGTCGCTATGATATGCCGATTTCCAAAAACCGTATCCAATAGCTGCTTAGGGCTTACTATACCCAAGTGAGTGCCAGCCCTTGCGACAGTGCTATAAATTAGCTCGTCAGAATATGGAATGGGGAAATTGAGCAATCTAACCTCGTTTTTGTTCTCAATGAAAAAGGGATTATCCTTATTATTCCTTAGGAATGTGGAAGGCCTTGAACTTAGAAACAGTTCTCGATTGCAGGGAATGATTTATTCTTTACGGCACTGACAAAATCAGTAATAGCATTATCTATACTCGTTTGACCTTCCATAAAATTTTTCACGAAACGTGCTTTTTGACCAGGGAAGATATTGAGTAGATCATGTAGAACTAATACCTGACCAGAGCAATCAGGTCCTGCACCTATGCCTATGGTCGGAATAATGAGAGTGTCGGTCACTGCCTTTCCCAAAATTGCTGGGATGGCTTCTAATAACGCCATTGCTGCGCCTGCAGCTTGTAACGCTAATGCATCTTCTTTTAGTTCTGCGGCACTTTCTGGCGTTTTCCCTTGAACTTTGTATCCACCAAGCTGATGAACAGACTGTGGCATTAGCCCGAGATGCACACAGACTGGAATGGCACGATCTGTCAGAAAGCGTACAGTTTCCACCAACCAGGCCCCACCTTCGAGTTTAACCATATGCGCTCCTGCTTGAATAAGCTGCACCGCGTTGAGATACGCATCGCGTGGCGTGCCGTATGAGCCGAAGGGCATGTCTGCTACAAGCATTGCTGTCGTGTTCCCACGTGCCACGCATGCAGTGTGGTATGCAATGTCTGTGATCGAAACTTTAAGTGTTGTTGGGTGACCTTGACATACCATACCTAGAGAGTCTCCAACGAGCAATATTTCAACGCCACAGCGATCCAGAAGTGTAGCAAAACTCGCGTCATAACAGGTCAGCATGGAAATCTTTTCGCCATTTCTTCGTAATTCTTGCAATGATTTGATTGTTATTGATTTTCTGTCAATATCTTGTTCATTCTCGTGAAGGTAACTAGTCATAACTTGGACTCACTTGTGGGCAGTATGTTCTTCTTACGTAATGGATGCGTAGATACCGTTAGCTTCGTCAACATTTTTCCGCCTCAAACCGTCTTTAATTCACATGCAACTCTGGATTAAAGGGCTGCTGTGATTTAAGGACTGCTTGTGCAATCGTCAGAATCTTACGCATCAACGCCACAATAAT
>JANYEL010000119.1 GCA_025363155.1 Moraxellaceae bacterium | reverse complement strand
CAGAAGTGAAACCTCTTTGCGCCGATGGTAGTGTGGCATTCGCCATGTGAGAGTAGGGCATCCTCAGCTCATTATTCCTAGCCCTAAACAAGCTAGACTAAAACACCCTAGTCTCAATAGAGACTGGGGTGTTTTTTTATGTGCAATTTTGGAAACTCATAGAATATTGAGCTACATTTTCACTATCAATTTGTTTTAATCAAAACGATTAGAGGTTTATACTTGTTTTAAGTATGTGATTATAAAAAAGGAGCAAGACCATGGCATTACGCGGCGATCCACAAGTAATTGCTTTTCTAAACAAAGTTCTCTTGAATGAACTGACAGCCATTAACCAATATTTTCTACACTCAAAGATGTTTAAGAATTGGGGCATTACTAAGCTTGCTGAACATGAGTGGGCTGAATCGATTGATGAGATGAAACATGCGGATCGATTGATTGAGCGCATTTTGTTTTTAGAAGGTTTACCTAATCTACAACAGTTGGGGAAGCTTCGCATTGGTGAAGATGTGAAAGAAATTTTGACCAGTGATCTTGCGATGGAAATGAATGCGCATCCAGATTTAAAAGATGCCATTGAGCATTGTGAGAAGGTTCGTGATTATGTGAGTCGTGATCTTTTTAATTCTATTTTAGAAAGTGAAGAAGAACATATCGACTGGTTGCAAACACAGTTAGAGTTGATCGAACGTGTGGGCATTCAAAACTATACCCAGACTCAGCTCGGCTCTGGTGAGTAATTTCGGAATTGTAGATAAAAAAAGTCCGCCGGGGGGGGCGGACTGAAAAGGGGTTTCGTTGTCTTGTCGACAGAATCATTATATGACAACGATCATTGCCAGAGTGTAGCATAGCTGTTTTTGCTATGTAAACATATGTCATTTAGTTGATCAAGATCACGCTTTTGCACACATTATCTGCACAATTTTTTCTTGTTTGATTATCTTCTTCCCAAAATATTAGCTAATCAACTTAAAGTTGCTTGTCGGCATTCTTGCCTTGGCTGATTTGACTGACCCATTGGGTTAGAAATTTTTGAATTTGCTATAGCTTTGCATATCGGCATCTTAACCAATACGCACATGCTGATTATGGATCGGAGCGAGAAAGAGTTCGATACGCTGCCTTCGGTTGTTCTCATCTCGTGTGTGATAAGTGGTGTGGATGAGTGTAATCGTGACGTATTTCGCAGCTTCTTCGCTAGAATTGCATCATTTCATTTTTGTGTTATGCACGACGGAGTCGTGGGAAAACTGGACTAGCAAGGACAAATAGCCAGACGACGATCACAAAGGGTGCGGTCATTGCAGGCATACCAATTGGCTGTAGTGCGGCGGATATTGCTGCAAATGCGACAGCTGTTGTGATGACGGCTAATAATCCATAAATCGCTGATGCGGTATCTAATATGAAAAAGACACTGCAGATCGCGATCGCAGTGAGGACACAGTTGAATCCGAATGCGCCAGAACGAATTGCGTGTTCGGCCGCTCCCATGCCCCAAGCAAGGACAACACCTGTCAACGAGCCGACCAGAGCGGTCAGAAAAGCGAGTCGTGAGCTGACGAGTAGTCCGATTGCAAAGATCACACCCGTGATGACATTACCCTGAAAAAAAACTTGTGCGATGCCGTTGAAGAGGCCTTCTAATACGGTGCTTGTCGTCACGATGCCTTCCACGGTCGCGGCTTGTGGTAATCCAGCAATCGGTAAGAGATTTGTTGAATGCAAGCGACCGAAGCGCGCGCAGGCCAAAACAAAACATAGAGTTGTCAGGATGAAGGGCGCAGTGAGCGTGGGTAGCTTCCAGATATTGAAGAGGTTAAGTAAGGCTGCCATGAATACGGTGCTGAATGAGCAGGCAACGATGACGTAGCCCCACGTTAGCAGATTAGGCTCTAAAAAATACAGTAAGGCAATGGCAACCAGCGCGCCATTAAAGCCAAAAAGACCTTGGCGGATTTGGGTGCGATCAACGGCGAGAAGGATTGCCGTCGCGGTACTTGCGGCGGTTCCGATTAAGACCGCCAGACCAAAAAGTGCTGAGTTGTAGAAAATTCCAATTAGAAAAATGAAGCCTGCATAACTATTGTTCTGCAACATGACCTGACCCACACCGCGCAGAATCGTATCGATAAAGCTGATAAGACGTTGTGCAGGAGAGTTACCTTCAACCACGAGTCCTGTTGCAGAAAAGCGTAGTGACAGTTTTGTGTTATTTACGTCCATGTATAAAATTCCTTTAAAAGGTCTTTAATTCTAATTGTTTTAGCAGATTACGCTTTTTTTACAAACTCTGATTTCAGTTTCATTGCACCGATACCGTCAATTTTACAGTCGATGTCGTGGCCATCACTTGAGTCAGGCAGTAGGCGGATATTCTTAACTTTAGTGCCGACTTTGACGACGAGCGAGGAGCCTTTAACTTTAAGGTCTTTAATGACGGTGACGGTATCGCCATCTTGGAGCAGGTTGCCGTTTGAGTCTTTAATGATTGAGATATCGTCAGTTGTTTCTGCGGTATTTTTTGACCATTCATGGCTGCATTCTGGACAAATGTTCATGTCGCCATCTTCATATGTGTATTCGGATTGGCATTTAGGACAGTTAGGTAATGCGCTCATTGGGAAAGGCCCTTAAAAGGTGTCATTCTAACCGAAAAAGAACCTGCGGCAGGCGTTTCATCGCAAATCAGTATTCGCATCAATGAGGGTATTAAAGCCTTGGCTATTCGATTGATTTTGAAAAGAAGCCCTATACTCGTTAAATAGGGCGTGTTCTTTATTAGTGTTTTAGCGTTATTTTTTGCTTGGTGATGGCGTTGGAGGACGATGTTTTTTCTTGCCAGCTAAATGCGCTTCTTTTCGAGCATCGCGTTCTAGTTTTGCTTCTTGAGCGAGAACTTCTTCAAGTTGTGCCATTTCTGGTGTTTCAAAGCTGATTCTGCCGAGTAATGGCTTGCGAATATCATGAATGACCATCTCAGCAAGGCGAATATAATCCACAAATTTTCCGCTGGAGAAAAAGCGTTTTTTGTGCCCGATAATTTCAAAAAAATCCATGGCATCTGCGGGGAGTTCTTCTAAACCATAGCGTTCTTTCACGCGTTCAGGATAGGCTTGGATTAAATAATCCATTGCGTAACTGGCGATATCGTCGAAGGTGACGGCTGTATTTTTAATCGCGCCCGTTACCGCGAGGCGGTAGGCTGAATTTTGATTATGAAATTTAGGCCATAAAATTCCAGGGGTGTCGAAGAGCACAATATCGTCATCGAGTTTAATTCGCTGCTGGGCTTTGGTGACTGCAGGCTCATTGCCTGTGATGGTAATTTTTCGGCCTTTGATGGTGTTAATTAAAGTTGATTTACCGACATTCGGTACGCCGACAATCATGGCTTTGATGCTTTTGACTTGGCTCGCGGTTCGCGGAACGAGTTCATGACAGAGGTCAACCAGCGCTTGGACGCGGACATGTTGACTTGAGTTAATCGCAAGAGTTCTCACTGTTAGATCTTGGTTGAAATAGGCCATCCATTGTTTGGTAATTTCAGGATCAGCGAGATCATCTTTGTTGAGCAATTTAATCCGTGGCGTATTTCCTGAAAATTCAGCAATGACAGGGTTTTGACTGCTGTAAGGAATACGCGCATCCAACACTTCAATAATCACGTCAATATTGGGCAGAAGCTCTTTAATGTCGTTGGTGGCCTTGTTCATGTGGCCAGGAAACCAATTGAGGTTCGTTTTTGGAATCATAAAATACTGACTTTTTGAATGAGGTGTGGATGCATCGGTAATGTGCGTGATTTTAACATGTTGAGGTGGTTTAGGTGGGATCAATAAAAAAGCCCTACTCAGTTGAGTAAGGCTTCAATATTTAGTTTTTCTTTGAGTGTTTCTGCACGTTTCGATATTTCGACAAGCTCAGTAACTGCAGGCTCAACGAGCTATGTAGCAATGAGGTCAAGGTATCAAAATTTAGAAAGTATCCGCAGGAATACGTACCCAACCTTCCATGAGTATACGTGCACTGCGACTCATGATGGCTTTAGTGACTGTCCATTCGCCATCAACTTGGGTTGCTTCAGCACCGACACGCAACGTGCCCGAAGGATGACCGAAGCGCACCGCAGTGCGAGCGCCGCCGCCAGCTGCGAGATTAACTAAGGTTCCCGAAACGGCAGCCGCAGTACCAATTGCAACTGCCGCAGTACCCATCATCGCATGGTGCAGTTTACCCATTGAGAGTGCGCGCACGAGCAGATCAACTTCATCTGCTTTAATTTGTTTACCGCTAGACGCCACGTAATCTTTGGGCTTGGATACAAACGCAATTTTTGGGGTGTGCTGACGGGTGAGTGCTTCGGTAGGGTCTTTGATTAAGCCCATACGTAGTGCACCAGCCACACGAATGGCCTCAAATTTTGCCAAAGCCGCTGGATCGGTGTTAATAGCCTCACGCAGTTCAGTACCGGTGTAACCAATGTCCTCTGCATTGACAAATACAGTTGGAATACCCGCCATGATCATGGTGCTTTTGAAGGTTCCAACGCCCGGTACTTCCAGATCATCGATCAGATTACCCGTTGGGAACATCGAGCCAGCATCGCCATCATCCGAAGGGTCCATAAACTCAAGGACAATTTCTGCTGCCGGGAAGGTCACGCCGTCCAGCTCGAAATCGCCTGTTTCTTGTACTTGACCGTTGGTCACAGGAACGTGGGCAATAATGGTTTTGTGGATGTTGGCTTGCCAAATACGCACGACACAGACGCCGTTTTCTGGGATACGTGCTGGATCAACCAAACCAGCATGAATGGCAAACGCACCTGCCGCTGTCGACAAGTTTCCACAGTTACCGCTCCAGTCGACAAAGGCTTTATCAATAGACACCTGACCATACAAGTAATCTACATCATGCTCTTGTTGTGTACTCTTAGACAAAATCACACACTTACTGGTACTTGATGTTGCGCCACCCATACCATCAATGTGCGCAGAATAAGGATCTGGGCTACCAATCACGCGCATAAACAATTTGTCACGTGCTGCGCCTGGGACTTGCGTCGCTTCAGGTAAATCTTGCAGACGGAAGAATACGCCTTTGCTAGTACCGCCACGCAGGTAGGTGGCTGGAATTTTAATTTGTGGGGCATGTGCCATGGGAGTACCAAAAAGGAATGCTTAAAGAAGGCGTTATTATAGACCTAGGCGGTGTTTTGTATAGTATTGCATGTGGTTTGATTGGGTTATTCGGTGATAAAACGAAGGCGATCTTTAAAAAGGGATTGGCGAAGTTAACTCTAGAAATCCACCCTGCAATGGATGCTCAAACGCCAAATAGCTTGCATGTAATGCCATACGATGTAATCGACTGCGAGTGGGTTCAGGGTGATACAACTTATCGCCTGTGATGGCATGTCCAATATGTGCTAGATGGACGCGCAGTTGATGAGAGCGTCCAGTGATCGGTTCTAATAAAATACGACTAATGTCTTGCTCGGTATCATAGGCAAGGCTATGTCTGCGTTAACAGTTGAAATGGATTATTTTTAGCCAAAGCAACTGTTAGCGCAATTTCTGGAGTTAGAGTTTTTCCCCAACGCTCCAAAAACCTTCGCCATCCCAAATAATTCTCCAGATACTTAGTCGC
>JANYEL010000073.1 GCA_025363155.1 Moraxellaceae bacterium | reverse complement strand
CCGAAGATGGAAGGCAAGCAAATGGGCATGTTGATTGGCCCGAAGAAAAAGAAGTAATTTGTAGAAATGCTTCTTGAAATAAAAAAGCCCTGCGAGTGATCGTGGGGCTTTTTTTGGTCAAGTGTTTTCTTTTAATTGTTTTTGCTGTTTATATTTCTAGGGAAGTTGGTTTGATCTGATTGATTGGTTTTGTTTTCTTTTCATTTTTTAGAATATTAGGTTCTGTGTGATTGATGCTGATTCGGTCAAGATCCTCTGTTCCCATGAGTGGCGCATACATGAGGTCAAGAGGGTCACTTGATCTTGTCCACTTAAAGTGATGTTCGCCAATTGCACGTTTAGTCATTTTATAGAAGCGTAGTAAAGAGACATTATCGATAATAGGTTTATTGTCTACGTCATAGTCATCAGACATTCGTGCCAATGAGATGACAGAGGTATTAAGGTTAGGATTATGTGTAGAGAATTGAAATCTGAAGTTTCCTGACGAGTCGTTAATGTCCCGCGTAGTGAGTAGTAAGAAATAAGTTGCATTGGATGTTGACGGTAATCGCCTGAGTGAGGGTTGGGATTTTTCTATAATATCTTGTGAGATGAGCTGATTTGTTCCTGGCAATGTTGCGATGTCCATCGTGCCTAATCGTAGGGAGCTTTTTGCCCAAATGTGCATATCTTGTGTCATGAATTTTGCAATTGCACTTGCAGCAGATTCTGGGAAGTCGTCCATTGGAACAATATAAATATCAACCTGATCCAATGTGCTTGGTTGGCTGTGTGATATAGGGGTAATCAACAGTAATAATAAACTAAAAGTGAATATTTTTATCATTGCAACTATGCTCTTTTTGTTTGCGATAATAGTAGGGCGCGTATTGTGCCCCGTTTGTTTGATTAAGGTGCGCAGTGCGCACCCTACACGAGTTATTTATTCATAGATTTTTCCACAGCCTAGATCTTATTTTTTCTTTAAAATTAATCCACATACATCGGCTTATTATCATTCAGATAAATAAAGCCTTTAACAATTCGGTAAATAAACCAAATGCAGTTTGCCGCAAGGATGAACCAACCGATTGCAATGATAAAAGTAATGAAGCCAATGACCGTCCAAAGCACGCTAAACCAAAAGGTTCTGATCTGCCAACGAAAGTGACTCTCTAACCATGTGTTTGCAACATCATCTTTTTTAATATAATTCACGATGATGGCAACGATGCAGGTAATACCGACAACAAACGAGGCTGCGTAAAGCCCGTAAATAATCATGGTGAGCGTTTTGGCTTCTTTGAGTTTTTCGTCGGTGATTGGGAGGTTGTCCATTGCATGACTCTTTTTCGAATATTAGATTGTTCAAATATAGCTTAATAGGCACGTTCAATACATTGGATTATTCGCTCAATATTTTGATGACCGTATTTGGAAACCAAATATCTGCCCATCGCTCGGTTTTGGTTTGAGCATCCAGTTTCTTGGGTGAAGCTCTTTTCTCTAAACCAAATTCAGAATTGTTGGTAATAGCTTTGCTGTTGATTGTGGCATAGCGCTTTCCATCAATTACGCTCGTTACACCAACTAACACGCCACAATTTTTGCATATGAGAAAGTCAGCGAGTTTATTGCCTTGTTGGTACTTATTAACATCGCTTTCGTGCTTGATTGTGATGACCAATTTTCCTTGTGCGTCTGATAGATATGACGCGCCATGTTTGAGGCAAAAATCACAATCACATGCTCTGGGAGTGTAGGTATTTGCTTCGCGCGTTAAATCCATTTCAAATTGGATGTTCTCGCAGTGGCATCCACCGATGAATTGATATGTCGTCATCTTGGCTCCATTATTGGTAAATTAGATCGTTGGTAATCCGAATGTTCATATGGTCGATGGTGCTTGTGCACTCATTATACAGAATGAGGAAAGTTCATCTTTGTTTCCAATAATCCATTGAAACTATCTGTTATTTCCATCACGATTGGGGCTAATTTATTTTAGCCGTTTGCGAGTTGTGTTCATGTCAGTTCATTCACTTTTCGGTTCATCTTTACGTTTGCCAATCATCGCTGCGCCGATGTTTTTGGTGTCCAATTTAGCTTTGGTACAAGCTTGTTGTCATGCCGGTGTTGTTGGTTCATTTCCAGCGGCAAATGCGAGAACATTAGACGATTTGCGGGATTGGTTGACGCAGATGCAAGCCTTCCAGAAATCGCATCCAAATGCTGCGCCTTACGCGGTGAA
>JANYEL010000066.1 GCA_025363155.1 Moraxellaceae bacterium | reverse complement strand
ATAACGATCATGAGTTCGATCAAGGTGAAACCCTTTTGTAAAGTATTCATTTTTTTAACTCTCCGTAAGAAATAGATGATCAGTTCACACTGATCCTGTTTATCGTATCGCAAAGTACGTGCCAATATCTAGTATTAATTTAAAATATAGATTTATTATATGGTTACGAATTTTTGTAATTTTTTGAATTTGAAATCGGATTAAAAGTGGTGACGATTTTTGTCATACTTTGTCCTAAATTTGTTCATCATATGCTGGTTTTTTGAGTCGCTGTAGGCATATTGACTAATCAAATAGCGACAATACTCTGGTTTGCCGCTATTTGGATGTCGAGTGCTTAGGTGGCGTGAGTTACTCTGACAAAATCGCGACTTGGTTCACGTAGTTTTCCAGTGCTTGTAGCAATTCCGCTTGTTCGTCTTCAGGAGCTTGTTCAACTTTTGATTTTTGAGCACGCATGACATGTTGGCGTAAGGTGTGTCTTTCCGCTGCAGGGAACTGACGAACGAAGTCATTGAGCGAACCATCACCTTGAGCCACTAAGCGATCAACCCAACGCGTAAGCTGCGCTTGTTTTTTTGCGGGTTGCTTGTGGTTTAGTGCGGCCAGAATTTCAGTTTCATTCTCACGTTTGAGTAATTTTGCCAGCAATTGAGTTTGGCGGCGCTTGGCCTCAAAACTTGGAATCCGCGCCATTTGAAGTAAATTGAAAATGAGCACATCATTAACGGGTAATGCTTGAATTTTTTCAGGCGGAAGTGCTGCTAATCTTTCACCGAGTAGCTGCATGCGCGCCATGGCTTTTTTTTGTTCAGTTTTACTTGGGCGACTTTCAAGATCTTCAAAGTCAGGGGTGTCAGGGGAGTGTGGTTTTTTACGCATAATGTGCTTTGATCGTGCTCTAAGAATAGGGGGTTGAACGTGAACGCTGTCGGATGTGACTACTGACAGTCGCTGTTATTCGGCTTCGTGGAATCGAGCGACAAATAAGTCACGTATCGCGGTGTGCGCTTTGTCTTGATCTGAGCCATTGACGACGAGACGGAGTGTTGTGCCTTTTCCTGCACCAAGCATCAGAAGTGCCATGATATTTTTAGCATCCACCAAGGAGTCACCGCGACCAATTTTAATATCACAACGATGACGTGAAGTGACTTCGATCAGCTTGCCACATGCGCGTGCGTGCAGGCCGAGTTTGTTCACCACGTCTAGCGTGGTATCAATGGCTGTCGTTTCTGATGCAGGTGTTGTCATGACCAATATTTTAATTCGCGGTGAAGAGTTTGAGTGGGCCACTGGGCTTTGAGTGCATCGGCAAGTCGATTCACCATATACACTGAGCGATGCTGGCCACCAGTACAACCAATCGCTACAGTCAGATAATGACGATGGCTTGCAGCGAATACTGGCAACCATTTTAGCAGAAAAGTGACGATGTCATTGTACATTTCGTTGACATCTGTGTTGCTGGTCAGAAACTCTTGGACGTCGACATCCATCCCCGTCAGCGCGCGTAAATCAGGCTGCCAATGAGGGTTAGGTAGATGGCGTACATCAAACATAAAGTCGGCATCAAGCGGAACGCCACGCTTATATCCAAATGACTGCAAGATCAGGATCATGCGTTCACTTTGTCCAGTTTTCACCGAGAGCGTGTGTTGTAGTTCGTGAACGTTAAGGTTGCTGGTGTCAAGCGTCAGTGTGGCGTGGCGAGCGATGCCCGACAGCAGTGATTCTTCAGCCTGCAGCGCTTCACTAATGGTGTTATAGCGATCAGATAGGGGGTGGCGTCGTCGTGTTGCGCCATAGCGAGCAAGAAGAACGTCATCGCGAGCATTCAGGAAGATCACCTCAATGGGACAGTGCTTTTTGAGTTCTTCGAGAATATCTTCAAATTGCATCAAGTCGGAATGCGGAGTCCGGACATCGACACCGAGTGCAAGCATATCAATATTGTTTTGAGCATCGAGCTTGGCGACGATTTCAGGGAGTAGCGCTAACGGTAAATTGTCGATGCAGTAATAACCGAGATCTTCCAGCATGTGCAATGTGGAACTCTTACCTGCACCCGAACGACCTGAAACAATGAGTAGTTTTTTCACAGAACCATGCTCGCAATATGGGTTTTACAATGAGTTGTTGTGGTTATAGAGCTTAATGTACACGTGTTTTTTAATTAAAAATAATGATTATTATATATTTTACGAAATTGTTGATTAGTTCACACATTTGAGGTGAGTCGACACAAAAAACTACTCACGCGATCCTGTTGTGCTTAAACGTAGATAAATGATTATAAGATTAATAGTCCACAAAAGCACACAGCATGCTTTTGTGGTTTGTTTATTTCATACCGAGCTTTATGCTTCAACCACTATTGCTGGACGTGTCACAGTCATGTTATCGATAAGGCGTGTTTTACCCAGTTTTGCAGCGACGAGAATGACCCATTTCGAACCATTTTTATCTGCAGTGCCAAGGTCAGGATTACGAATTTCGACATAATCGACGACAAATTTTTGCGACTCTAAGGTTTTACGCCCTTGTTTGGCGAAATCGGTAAAGTTGAGTTTACTTGGATCTTTCGCTGCGAGAATTTGTTGCTGAATGCTTTGCATCGTTGCATATATGGCAGGCGCGATAGTCAGTTCATCTTCTGATAAATAACCGTTACGTGAGCTGAGTGCGAGACCATTCTCCGCACGAACAGTCGGTACGCCAATGACATCAATGTCAAAGCAAAGATCACGCGCTAAGTGGCGGATAATCGCGAGTTGTTGATAGTCTTTTTCACCAAACAGTGCGACGTCAGGTTTAACGATGTTAAACAGTTTGCTGACCACGGTAGCGACACCAGTGAAGTGCCCTGGACGGCTATTGCCGCAAAGTTCGCTTGCGAGTGAGTTGACTTGAACCGTGGTTTGCTGAGGTTGGGTGCCGTAAATTTCTTCAACGCTTGGCGCAAACAAGATGTCGCATTTGGCTTCGGCAAGTAGGTTGCTATCCGCTTCAAAAGTACGCGGGTAGGTGGAAAAATCTTCGCCTGCACCAAATTGAGTGGGATTGACAAAAATACTGACCACGACAACATCACAGCGCTGATTTGCTTCCTGCACAAGTTTCAGATGACCTTCATGTAAATTGCCCATGGTCGGAACAAAACCAATGCTTTTACGAGCAGCGCGAGCAGGCGCGAGTGCAGCGTGCAGACCTTGAATGGTGACTTCGGTTCTCATGCAGTGGCTCTCTTACAGTTTTAAAATATTGAATGACAGTTTCTAAATCAACAGTCGTGTTTCATTTTTCAGTTAAAGTTCAACATGGAAGGCGTGCTTGGCTTCAGGATAGCGTCCTTGTTGTACAGATTGATGAAAATCGCGGAAGGCGTCAACAACACTGCCTTTGCCTTGCAAGAAATCATGGACAAAGCGTGCTGGTTTTTCATAGTTTAAGCCGAGCATATCGTGCATGACGAGAACTTGCCCATCGCAATGTGATCCAGCGCCGATGCCGATGACTGGCACATTAAAGCGTGATTGGACTTCTTGAGCGAGCTGAACAGGAACGACTTCAAGTAACAATAATGCGGCACCAGCGTCAACAACCGCCTGACAATCTGCTAAAAGTTGATCTGCTGCATCACGGTTTCTGCCTTGCAGTTTATAACCACCAAAGACATTGACCGATTGTGGGGTTAAACCGAGATGAACGCAGCTCGGGATGCCGTTTTGTTTTAGGATGCGAACGGTTTCGGCCAGCCATGCGCCACCTTCAAGTTTGACCGCGTGCGCGCCTGCTTGCATGATTGTGGTGGCTGCGCTGATCGCATCGGGAATCGTTGCGTAAGACATAAACGGCAAGTCGGCCATAATGAACGCATGATGATTGCTGCGTGCAACAGCGCGGGTATGGTAGGCAATATCTGCAACAGTGACAGGGAGAGTCGAGTCATGACCTTGAATGACCATGCCCAATGAGTCGCCGATCAGAATCGAATCAATTTCAGCGATTTGCATGGCTTTGGCAAAGCTGGCGTCGTAACAGGTGAGGCAAGAAAATGGTTTGCCTTCCGCTTTGTATTGGGCTAATTGATTGAGGCGAATCATTAAAGCTCTCCTGAAAAGCGATCTTTTTCAATGCACTATTAATTTCATCAGCCGAATGGTGTATTTAAGCGGATTTTAATTCGCCCAAGCCAAACCATCGATGATGTGAATGCCATCTTTAGTGGATGCTGCTGCGCATTGCGCCAAACTAAACTCGTTTATTCTTAAATCTGCGTCCAATTCTAGCAGAGGTTGCACCACAAAAGCCCGATCAAGAATGCCAATATGCGGCAATATCAGCCGTTCATCGTGAATTTTGAGCATACTTGATTTGCTTTGATCTGCTGGTGATTCGTTCGTATCAATGCTGTTTTGGACGGCGTGATCCATGATGAGAATGTCTAAATCGAGCGTTCGCTCACCCCATCTGCGCAAGCGGACACGACCTGCATCTTGCTCAATGGATTGGAGTTGGTCGAGGAGTTCGTGTGGCGTCAAGTCTGTGTTAAACATTGCGGCAGCATTGATGTAGTCAGGTTGATCTTGTGGCCCCATCGGGCTACTTGAATATAAGCTGGATACACGAATTTCGCCGATTGCGAGCGCTTGTAGCGCATGAATAGCATCGCGTAGAATCTGACGAGAATCGCCTGATTCATTCGCCAGATTACTACCGAGTCCGATAAACGCACGCATCATGATGTTAAGACGCAACTTCTTGTTGTGGTACTTCGGTCAATCCAACTGTCGGTTCCACTTGCAGTGGTTTGCTGCGCGCTTGACGACGGCGTGGGGCAATGCTGCGACGGTCAGTTTCACCGCCTGAATCAGAGTTGCGATCATTCCGATTATTCGGAGATCTGCGTTTGGCGCGCAGATTGGCATGAATCATCGCCGGATCGTCCGATGGGAGTAGCTGAATGTGCTCAATTTCTGCGGGGGCATTGTTGCTGGCAGTTTGATCAAACACCGCATTTGCATGAACTTGCGCTTCTAAAGCATCAAGTGCCTGTACATTACTCGCATTCTTGGCTTTACGTGTTCTGGTACGTTTAGATTTGGTCGTGGTGAGATCGAGTGTCGTTGTTAGCGCTGAGGCATCCGCAACATTCGCAACTTCGCTAATCACTGCATTGAGTGGAGCGACTGGTTCAGCGTCTTGATCATTGCTTTTGCGTTGACGTTGCAAGCGCTGTTGCAGACGATTGAGGTCGGCAATCGCGCGTTCACGCTGATCATTACTGAGTTCTTGGTAGTCATGCCACCATTGACCCATTGTGCCCACTGTTTTGTCACCCGTTTGTTCACGCATGAGCAAAAAGTCAAAGCCGGCGCGGAAGCGTGGATGTGCAGCGAGAGCTGGAACTTGGCGCGGTTTCGGCTGCTCCAAGCGTGGCTGTAATTCCCACACTTCACGAATAAACATTTCGCTAAAACGTGGAATTGCTGTGTGTTTGGATTGACGACGTAACACGTCTAAACCTGCTTGTGTCCACGCAATCGAATGCGGCGCACCTGTAGCAATCAATTCCTTCACGCGCGCAAGGAACGGTTCCCACAACAACACTGCATAAAAGAATGCAGGGTTAATGCTTTTACCGACCGCAATGCGGCTATCTGTATTTTCAGCCGCTTTCTTAATCAAAGGTGTCAAATTTGGTGACACATCAATAAACAAGCGATTCCACACATGGTATTGAACCAAAAGCGGTAGCAAAGGTGCTAAGTGACCGCCTGTAAACATTTTTTGTGTTTCGTCGTAAATGCGATGTGGTGACACTTCCAGCAAAAGCTGGGTCAATGCAGGCGAAAGGATTTTGGTGATATTGCTATCAATCTCAAACTCTAACTTTGCAGCAAAACGCAGTGTACGCAACATGCGCACAGGATCTTCTTCAAAGCGAACCGTTGGGTTGCCTTGTAGCGTGAGCATTTTATTTTTGATGTCTTCAACGGCATGGGTGAAGTCTAATACCACCCCTTCACGCGGTTGGTAATACATGGCGTTGATGGTGAAATCGCGACGCACGTAATCTTGCTGAATTGTGCCCCAATTATTATCGCGAGTAATCATGCCTGACGCAGTCGCTGAGTTGTTGCGTGGCGGCGCGCGGAAGGTCGCAACTTCAATCATTTCACGACCAGAATACACATGCGCCAATTCAAAACGGCGTCCAATAATGCGCGACCGTTTGCCGAACACATCACGAATCTGCGCTGGCGTGGCGTCAGTAACCGCATCAAAATCCTTGGGACGTAAGCCCAATAACAAATCGCGTACGCCGCCGCCGACAATATAAGCCTTAAAACCTGCGCGCTTGAGGGTGTCAATGACATCCAAAATGGCAGCAGAAACCATAGTTTCGTTAAGACCTAAACTTGCAGCAGAAAGGGTTTTGTGAGGCACAGATGCTCCTTGGCATGAGCGGAATCGCGTAAGACTTGCGCAGATAATACTACATTACGGCATTGTTTCTGCATTCGATCGTACATCAATCGTTGTTGACTAGATGTTGGTTGGTCATTTAGCCGCCCGTCATGTTCATAAAACGAACGATTTGTGGGGTGTCATTCAGATCGAAATGATGTTTTTCCGGTTTCATGGTTAATGCCATTTTGATTCGTTCAACGATTTCGTGATCTGTTGCTGAACCGCGTAATAGCGGCATTAAATCAGTACCTTGCTCATTACCCAAACACAATAACAACCGTCCTTCGCTGGTCACGCGCACACGGTTACAGTCGCCGCAGAAGTTATGACTGTGTGGTGAAATAAAACCAATTCTGGATTTTGGTGCGCTTGGCAGTTGTGATGCCGTCTGCCAATAACGCGATGGTCCAGTGGTGTGGTATTGGCTTGGTGCGAGCGCAATTTCTTGTTCAATGATTTGCCGCACTTCATCACTTGGCATAAATGTGAGTTGCCGCGAATGTTCGTCAATGACACCCAGCGGCATTTCTTCAATAAAACTAATGTCTAAACCGCGTTCATGCGCAAAATAAACCAGTGGTAAAATCTGATCGTCGTTGCGACCTTTCATGATGACAACGTTCAATTTAATGGTGAAACCAGCCGCTTGCGCAGCATCAATGCCATTCAATACATCTTTCAAATGTCCAATTCGGGTCAATTCGTGGAATTGGTGTTCATCAAGTGTATCGAGGCTGATGTTCAGCCGTGATAATCCGGCTTTTTTAAGTGGTTTGGCAAATTGAGTTAAGCGCGAACCATTGGTCGTCATCACAACTTCACTATGTGCGGCGAGTTGTTCAACCAGCCACGGCAAATCTCGACGGATTAATGGTTCACCGCCTGTCAGTCGAAAGGTTTCGACGCCTAAACCTGAAAATATTTTGCCGATTCGTGCAATTTCGTCAAGCGTCAACACGTGGTCACGCGGTAAGAACTGCATGTTTTCACTCATGCAATAGACGCAGCGAAAATCACAGCGATCAGTCACCGATAGACGCACATACTTAATCAACCGCGCAAAGGGGTCGATGAGTGTTGGTGCTGTGACAGGCGCGATTGTGTTCATTGTGTTGTGCTTTTCTCCAAGCGTTTTGCTTCATCCCATAACTTATCCATTGCGGCTAAATCAACTTCTTCAAGGGATTGTCCGTTTTGGCTCAGTTCATTCTCAATAAAGCTAAACCGACGACGGAACTTGGCAATGGTGCTGAGCAATGCACTTTCACTTTGAATGCCTGATTTGCGCGCGACATTCACCAGTGCAAACAGGCAATCGCCCAATTCATCTTCAATTTTTGCCACATCTTTAGCTGCAATGGCTTCATCGAGTTCGGCAATTTCTTCAACGAGCTTGTCTTGCGCACCTTGCACATCAGGCCAATCAAAACCGACTTTGGCGGCGACTTTCTGCAACGATTGCGCTTGAATCAGGGGTGAACCATGCTTGACTTGATCGAGGAGTGAATGTGATTTGCCTTGGTTGGCGCGTTCAGCTTGTTTGACCTGCTCCCATAGCACACCGACATCCGCTGCATTGGCCGCGACTTCTTCACCAAAAACATGTGGATGGCGACGAATCAATTTCTGCGACAAGGTCTGTGCAATATCAAAAAAATCAAAATGTCCTTGTTCTGCAAACATTTCCGCTTGAAAGACGACTTGCAATAATAAGTCACCCAGCTCATCGCGAATGTGATCGATATTGCCTGTTTGCACTGCGGCTTCGACTTCATACGCTTCTTCGATGGCATAACGCGTCAAGCTGATCGGCGTTTGCGCTTGATCCCACGGACAGTCTGAACGCAGACGAGTCATGATGTCGAGGAGTTCAATGAGCGATGCGGTTTGGGTCATTTTCGTTGTCATATTCTTAAAGATGTGAGGGAAATTATAGTGAGTCGATGTTAACGGCATTGTTGCGAAAAAAGCTTTGGCGGGCTTCCTGTACATTTCCAAATCTTTTGCTTATCCGATTCTATTAGATCGAAGTTGAGCGTGATATTCCACTGC
This sequence comes from Moraxellaceae bacterium, assembly GCA_025363155.1. Classification (GTDB taxonomy): domain Bacteria; phylum Pseudomonadota; class Gammaproteobacteria; order Pseudomonadales; family Moraxellaceae; genus Aquirhabdus. Next base: position 17,741 of record JANYEL010000066.1, on the reverse strand, counting down.
TTATTATAGGCAATAATTTTTTTATCGGATGGTCTATCTAACACATCAACAACCTCGTGACATTTAGAGGTTAAGTCGTTTCTGTTATCTATAAGATATGTGTCCGAAGGCAACGTACAAGATAGCATCGTCATAGCAACGAGGCGATTTTCGGGCAATCGCTCGGGAAGGAAATTTCCTCCAACAATAAAGAATACGAATATTAAGATTGTGATGGATATGATTATTAATTTTTTTCTAATAGTTCACCGTTTTGTTAAAAAGAGCAAGATAAGCGGTATTTAGGTAGATTTATATATTCATATAATTCATTTTTTATGCTACAAAACAGTATATATACATCAGCACTATATTCTCGATACGCGTTCGATGCGCGGATCTTGTTATTTTTATAGTTTTACCTAGTTGATCACAAATGATAACCGCGCAGCCAGACCGCGATCTTGAACATAATCAAGCTCGTGTCCAGCATACTTTTTCTTCAAGTTCAGCAACTTCGACCGCAAATCGAAGCAGCTTATCGAACTTGAGCGAAGTGCTGCGCGCAACGCTTGAAGAATATCTATCAGAAACACAAATTGCTCAAGTCATGGCGGCTTGTGCATTTGCTGAACTGGCGCATCTCGGTGTGGTGCGTAAAAGCGGTGAGCCTTATATTGTACATCCAATAGCCGTTGCCGAGATTTTAGGCCATATGCGATTGGATACCGAAAGTTTAATTGCTGCCTTATTGCATGACGTCATCGAAGATACGGATATCAGTAAAGAAGAGATTATTCAACGCTTTGGACAAACAGTTGCGGATTTGGTTGATGGTTTGACTAAGCTTACGGTGTCTAATAATAAGAATGACAATAAAGCCGCAACGCTACGCAAAATCCTGATCGCCACACTCAATGATCCTCGCGTGATCGTCATTAAGTTGGCTGATCGTCTGCATAATATGTCCACACTTTTTGCGCTCAAGGCGAATCGACGACAAGAAATCGCCTCTGAAACCTTGAATATTTTTGTACCGATTGCGCGATTAGTTGGTGTCAATGAAATCGCGGATCAACTTGAACTCTATTGTTATCAAAATCTAGAACCTGAACTGTTTATACGCTTGAATCTCGAACTTGAGCGTCATCAAGCGGATCGCATCACTGCACGTCAGCATTGGGCAGATGCCATTGAAAAGTTTATTATTACCAATCATTTGCATGGCCGACCTAAGGCGGTCAATAACGACATCATGCTCTATCAGCGGTTCTTAAATGAACATACTGATTTGCATACATTATTACATACTCACGCCTATGAAATTGAGCTGGAATCGATTGCTGAATGTGATCAATTGGCGAATGTCGTGCGTGATCATTTTATTTGGTCGCAACTGACTGATCATATTCGTAATCCGTTGCCTGGTGGTAATCAAGCATTGCTCTTATCGATCAGCGATGAGCGTGGACGTCTCGATATTACCCTGCGTACACGGCTCATGCGTGAAACCGCACAGCTTGGCGTCGTGCTGGGCGAAACGGCTTTGCAATCTTCTCGTTCTGCGATTCAAGCCTCGTTGCGCAACTTAGGCGAATTGATTGATAAGGATTGCGCGACCAATACTTTTGATGCACTGCTCGATTATCTCCATCGCGAAAAAATTTCGGTGTATACCAAAGATGGCGATTTGCATGAGTTGCCGCAAGGCGCGACTGCGGTTGATTTTGCTTACGCGGCGAGTTTGTATTTGGGGAATCATGCGGTTGCGGCAAAAGTGGACGGCGTCGCTTGTCCTCTAGCGACACCACTCGTCAGTGGTCAAAAAGTCGAAATCATTACCGATGATTTAGCGACGCCGAATCCAGATTGGCTGGGTTTTGTAAATACGGGCAAGGCGCGTCGAGCCATTCAGCAAGTGTTAAAAGCCTCGAATCCAACGGATCGATTGACGCTAGGGCAGCAAGCTTTAAATAAAGCTTTGCAGTTCTATCAGTTAGATGTGCGGGATTTGTCCGACCAAGATTGGCATGATGTGTTGGCATGGCAGAAGCTGAAAACCAAAGCGCAACTATTTGAAAAAATTGCCGTTGGTGCATTGTTGCCGCAGATGGTTGCAACACGTGTACTGTCGCAATTATCCAAATTCAAACCATCAACCGATGCAAAATCTCCGCTTCAAGCATTAAATCAATCGAATAATTTGATTGCGGGAACGGATGGTTTGGATGTGCGTTATGCGCCGTGTTGTGTACCAATTTTAGGTGATCCGATTGAAGGACATCTGACGCGCCGCGGACTGGTAGTTCATCGTAGTCGCTGCCGTAATCTCGTCCACGAACTCAATCGACATCCCGAAAATATTGTCCATCTTCAATGGCAAGAATCTACCGAAACCGATCCACGTTTCCCAGCACATCTTAAAATTGACCGTGGTTTAACGGATGATGAAAGTACCGAGCTTATTTATCTGATTCGTCGCTTTCAAGGTGGTGTCGAACGCTTAGAAAGTCATGAAGATGCCAGTAATTTATCGGTGTTGGTACGTGACCGAAACCATTTGGCGCGCTTGATTCAAGAGATGCGTATTTTGCTCGATTTCCCGAGTGTGACTCGGTTTGGGATTTAGGTCAGAAAAACATGCTTTATCGATAATAACATTTTAGTAATTTTTTGGATAATTAATGGAAAATCTTGGTAATGGAAGCCCTTTTTCAACTTCTCCGCTAAAGCCGCCTTCAGAATTTCCAAAGCAGAATAAACCTATAGAGTTTTTATTGTCCCATTCACCCCAGGGGAGAATGGGACGCCTGTCGCTGCTCACTGCAATGGTCACTTTGATATTGGCGTTGGTCACCATCGGCACAGTACTTCTGCTGGCATTGATCGTCATTGTGCCAGGGCTCATGGGTGAGATTACGACCGCCAGTAGAAACCATCTTTTGGGGACGAGTGGATTTGGTATTTATCTTGTTTTAGGTGTCTTTATTCTTGGGTTCATCATTTTCTTTATTTACTCGTCAATATTCTATATTCGTCGATTACATGACTTTAATCGGAGCGGCTGGTGGATTTTGTTGATCGTTATTCCCGAGATATTGAGAGCTACTTTTAGTGGTTTTGGGTTTATTGGTGCGGGAACGATTGCCGCTGTCACGCCTTGGTTGTGGAATGCTTTCATCTTGGTTCTCTTTATTGTTCCTGGATCAAAGGGTCTCAATCATTTTGGACAGCCGCGTCTAACGCCACTTTGGGAAAAAGTATTTGGTTTGATCTGTGTTGCAATCGTCCTTGCAGTCAGTGCTGCTGGACATTATATGCATAGCGATCTTTCCGGACAGCACGCAACAGATACCAAATTGCTTGTTGCACCTCATCCCGTCGATAGTACAACGTCCAAATATAAAGCGCCTTATCCTTTCACGGCGAAAGAGTTATGGGATAAATTATTAAAAATTACCGCTTTGTCAGATGGGTTTATTAGTCAAGCTCAAATCGAGACCGCTTTAGGCTCGTCCTTACATGCTGATGCGGATATGATTTCCTACTCTAAGGATCCAGCGCTAACAACAACTGCGGGTGTGAATTGGTATTTTTCGCTGCGATTGATTCCCTCTACATTATTTGGGCAAAGTACATCTCAGTTCTATTTTGATTGGGCTGACTCGTCGATACAATCGGCACCAGACGGAATGTGTATCAATGCGAACGAGATTAAGTCTAGTTTGTTTGCTCAAGGTTGGATCGTGGATAGTAAAGACAATGAAGATGGGGTGATTCTGTCGAGGAGTGAATACAAGAAGGGGAAAGATAAAGGAGTATCCTTTTTAGTAATCTCTTTTGATCCAACGACGAGATGTATCATGGAGTTGAGATTATCCGCTCCTTCAAAACCTAATCAGTAGATGGCTTAACGGTTTATACTTGCTATATTCAATTTTAATTAGAAACCCAATTCAATCATGACCTCCCTGATTCCGCTTCCCGAACGTATCCGTCCACGCCGTTTATCTGATGTGATTGGGCAAACCCATTTGCTGGGTGAAAAAGGCCCCGTGCGCCAAGCAGTGGATCAAGGGCGATTGCCGTCGATTATTTTTTGGGGTCCGCCAGGTGTTGGCAAGACGACATTGGCGTTTTTGCTCGCAGAAGCGGTGGATCGTCCGTTTATCAGTTTGTCGGCGATTAGCGCGGGCGTCAAAGATATTCGTGAGGTGCTGGGACAAGGCGGCGAGGCTGGATTACTTGCACCACCTGTGGTGTTTATTGATGAGATTCATCGTTTTAATAAATCGCAGCAAGATGCGCTGCTCGCGGCCGTTGAAAAAGGCAAAATCACGCTTATTGGTGCAACCACAGAAAATCCTTCTTTTGAGGTGAATTCTGCGCTGTTGTCGCGTTGTCAGGTGTATACGTTGCATGGTTTAAGTCGTGATGAAATGATCGCGATTGTGCAGCGCGCATTAACCACCGATAGCATTTTAAAAACCAGAAATATTGAATTGCTTGAACCTGATGCATTGTTGCAGTTATCAGGTGGTGATGCGCGCAAGTTGCTTAATTTGCTAGAATTGGTGGTTGATACGCATGCGGCGGATGCAGACATTGTCATTACCAATGATCTGGTCATCCAAAGCGCACAACAAAACATCGTGCGTTACGATAAGTCTGGCGATCAGCATTACGATATTGTCTCTGCGTTTATTAAATCCATGCGTGGCAGTGATGCGGATGCGGCGTTGTATTGGATGGCGCGAATGATTAAAGGCGGTGAAGATCCCGTCTTTATTGCACGACGAATGTTGATTTTGGCATCGGAAGATATTGGTAATGCTAATCCGAATGCGTTGCTGCTGGCAGGTGAATGTTTCCGTGCGGTGCAGGCGATTGGCTATCCAGAATGTCGAATTATTCTCGGGCAAACCGTGGTGTATTTGGCGACGAGTGCGAAGAGTAATAGTACTTATTTAGCAATCAATGCGGCATTGGACTTAGCCGAAAAAACCGCTGATTTACCTGTGCCAATGCATTTGCGGAATGCACCGACACGGTTGATGAAAGAGCAGGGGTATGGTGTTGGTTATAAATATGCTCATGATTTTGCAGGAAACTTTGTGCAGCAACATTTCTTGCCTGATAGTTTGCGAGGAACGGTTTTATATCAGTCTGGGGATAATCCACGCGAGCGTGAAACCGCTAAGTCCATGAGCGAAAAATGGAAAGGTTTTAAGTAGCGTTTTTAAGTGATGTTTTTAGGTGACAGTTTGCAAAAAGAGGTTTTAAATAGGAATTAGACAGGATAAGAAATATCCATTAGATTTGTTTAGAGTCTGCTAATAAAAAGGATTTATGTAATGGACATAGAATCTACAAAAATATTTAAACCGACTACAAAATCAATGTTTGTGAGATTCGGGCTAGCGCTCCTTGTTATCGCTGCTTTAATCATTTTTCTTCCGTATGATGACTTGATGGGCTTAGCCGCGATCCCCGTGTTCATAGCACTGTTTTGCGTGTTCAAGATGGTGACGGATGGCTCAGAAGAGATTGCTGTAGCGACCAGCAAAGTTGAGCAACGCATGGCCGTGAAACGGCAAGTGATTCCATTGCATTCGATTCAATATATTCGTTCTTATTCCCATATGGGTACTCATTATCTGGTGATTGAAACGGATCATCATGCTTATAAGATGGGAGGTTTCCTATCACGTGCGCAAAAAAAAGAATTGGTGAATAATATTCTTGAGCGCATCAGAGTGGGTTTTCCTGAGAACTACTTCTATGTGAAAAAGAAGGTTGATAAATTTTGAGTTGTCGATGTGGTCTATGGGTTTTCATGTTATTCAAAAAAGGCTGTATGTGAATGGATGTCCAAGCAAAAATAATTAAACCTACTTTGAAATCAAATATTTGGACTCTTACACAGGCTGGGGTCGTAATTTCTTTAGTTTATGCACTCTTTGGTTTTAAACTTAATGAAGATTCCGTAATTATAATAATTAGTATTATGTTGTTGTATGTGTTCGTGTTTATTGTTCATGTGACAAGACGAGTTGTGATTACATCCGATGCCATCAAGCAGGTAACTTGGTTCCAAACACAAAGCATTTCCCTAGAGCAAGTTAAAGGCGTAAATGTAATTCCAGCAATGGGGTTAGGTGCATGGCTAGTATGGGGTATCGAACTTCTAGTAGGGCTGGTATTTCACGCTACCAGTTGGAACTTTTCAGATAAATCACAGTTGTTAGTGAATACTGATGAATATAAATTCAAAATTGGAATGGGTATTTCTGATGGTCAACTGAACGATGCTATCGCCTTTATCCTCGAACAAATACGTATCCATTACCCAGAAAACTATACAGCAATGGAAGCTGAAAAAAGAAAAAAAGAGCATGAGGAGGTTGTGGAGTTTTGGCGCAATTAGTTGTTATAAATAAATTATAAAAAAGGCTTTATGTGAATGGATATAGAAGTTGGTAAGGTATTTGAGCCTTATAAGAGATCAAAGTCATCTTATGTGTGGTCACTCTTGGGTTTTTTATTAATTTCTTTAGGTTGTTTTAGTGAGAAGTCGACACCTATCAGCTTGGATATCTTCGTTTTCGTTGCCTGTCTGGTATGGTTTTTATATTCAATATTTTCAAGTGAGTCCGAAAGTATTGCGATAACTTCTCGACTGGTTGTTCGACATTGGTTCTCTGGTAGTCGATCTATTCTAATCAATGATATTAAGATAGTTAAAATGACATATTCTGGGGAGAGTAATGAGACTAGCTTACTGATGATTGAGACGAATGAGTCAACATTTTATATGGGAGACGGGCTAACTGACGATCAAGTCAAAGAGGCCGTAAGCTATATCCTTGAGCAAATAAGACTTAATTATCCTGCAAATTATCATGATGTGAAAACTGAACACTTCAATGTTGAGAAATTTTGGCGTAAGTAATATCTAAAAAACATGTACTATCACGGTACCTCAGTGAATTGAAAAATCTCATAAAAATTAAAGAATAAAATCTTCTAAAAAATCCTTGATTAGCACAAAAACTATCTTGCCTCTGTCACATAAAAAGGTTTTCATAGGATGAGAGATACGGAAAATCTAGCGACCAGTCAAGAGAGTAGCACCATGCCATTTTATAACGACCCAGACGCCCTAGAAACCCAAGAGTGGCAGGATGCCTTCGACGCGGTAATCAAAAATGCAGGCACAGACCGCGCAGCGTTTTTACTGAAAATCTTGTTTGAGCAGGCAGTGAGTCGGCATGTGTCGATTCAGCGTTTTAACACGGGTTACGTCAATACCATTCCTCCTGAAGAAGAACCAGGGATTCCGGGCGATGCACATATGGAGCGTCGTATCCGTGCGCTGATTCGTTGGAACGCGTTGGCAATGGTTTTGCGTGCAAATAAAAAAGATGATTTGGGCGGACATTTGGCAACGTTTGCCTCGTCAGCGACGTTGTATGACGTGGGTTTCAATCACGTGTTTCGTGCGGCGAATGATCATTTTGGCGGTGACATGATTTATTACCAAGGTCATTCAGCGCCTGGGATTTATGCACGGTCATATTTGGAAGGACGCTTAAGCGAGGAGCAAGTGCAAAACTTCCGCCGTGAAGTCGGTGGCAAAGGTTTGTCGAGTTATCCACATCCGTATCTGATGCCTGATTATTGGCAGTTTCCGACTGTTTCTATGGGGCTCGGCCCGATCATGTCGATCTATCAAGCGCATGTGCAAAAGTACCTGACCAACCGAGGTTTGCTCGAAGATCAGAACCGTAAAGTCTGGGCGTTCCTTGGTGATGGCGAAATGGATGAGCCAGAAAGCTTGGGCGCGATTGGGCTGGCGGGGCGTGAAAAACTGGATAATTTGATCTGGGTGATTAACTGTAATTTGCAGCGTCTCGATGGGCCTGTGCGTGGCAATGGCAAGATTATTCAAGAGTTGGAATCGAGCTTTCGCGGTGCGGGTTGGCGCGTAATTAAAGTCATTTGGGGGCGACGTTGGGATGCATTGCTTGCACGTGATGTGACAGGTGCACTCAAGCAGCGAATGGAAGAAGCGGTGGATGGCGAATACCAAGCGTTCGAGGCGCATGGCGGCGCGTATGCGCGTGAGCATTTCTTTGGTAAATATCCAGAGCTGGCGGAAATGGTCGCTCACATGTCCGACGAAGAAATTGATGATCTGAATCGCGGTGGACATGACCCCGAGAAAGTCTATGCAGCCTACGATGCGGCGATGAAAACCAAAGGTCAGCCAGTCGTGATTCTTGCCAAAACTGTGAAAGGTTATGGTTTATCCGACGCCGTACAAAGTGCCAATAAGAGCCATCAAATCAAGAAAATGGGTATCCCATCTTTGCAATATTTCCGTGATCGTTTTGATTTGCCATTTACCGATGAAGAATTAGAGCATTTGCCGTTTCATCGTCCAGCACCCGATTCAACCGAAATTCGTTATTTGAATGCGCGTCGGGAAGCGCTCGGCGGCACATTACCTGCGCGTCGTAGTGGGCATATTCCCTTGACCACACCTGCGTTGGAAGATTTCAAAGTGGTGTTGGATGGCTCAGGGGATAAAGAGCAATCGACCACAATGGTGATGGTGCGGATTATTTCCATTCTGCTGAAAAATAAAGAAATTGGTTCGCGTGTTGTGCCGATTGTGCCTGATGAAGCGCGGACTTTTGGTTTGGAAGGCATGTTCCGTCAGTTGGGGATTTATTCAGCAGTCGGGCAGTTGTATACCCCTGAAGATAATGAACAGTTGATGAATTATCGCGAAGATAAAACAGGGCATATGCTGGAGGAAGGGATTAACGAGGCGGGTGCGTTGTCGGCGTGGATTGCGCTCGGCACAAGTTACTCGACCAATGCCTTGCCCATGATTCCGATGTATATGTTCTATTCGATGTTTGGTTTTCAGCGGGTCGGTGATTTGATTTGGGCCGCGGGAGATTGTCAGGCGCAAGGTTTCTTGCTGGGTGCGACCGCTGGACGAACCACGTTAAATGGCGAAGGCTTGCAGCATCAAGATGGTCATTCGCATGTGTTGGCGGCGACTGTACCAAACTGCGTGAGTTACGATCCGTGCTTTGGTTATGAACTGGCGGTGATTGTGCAAGATGGTTTACGCCGCATGTATCAAGAAGGCGAGCGTATTCAGTATTATCTGACCATCATGAATGAAAATTACACTCAACCTGCGATGCCAGATGGTGTGGAAGAGGGTATTCGTAAGGGACTGTATTTACTGCAACAAGATGCTGATGCAACCGTGCAATTGATTGGTTCTGGCGTGATTTTACGTGAAGTGATCAAAGCCGCGAAGCTTCTTAAAGAAGAGTACGGCGTTCATGCCAATGTTTGGAGCGCAACCAGTTTTAACGAGTTGGCGCGTGATGGGATGGCGGCGGATTACCACAATCGTTTGCATCCCCAAGATCCTGTGCAAGTGTCGTGGGTGGCGCAACAGCTTGCACCGCATAAAGGTGTGGTGCTGGCGGCAACTGATCATATTCGTGCGTATAGTGAACAAATTCGTAGTTATTTGCCTGATCATCGTCCATATGTGACGCTGGGGACGGATGGTTTTGGGCGTTCGGATACGCGTGAAAATCTGCGTGCGTTCTTTGGTGTCGATGCAGCGAATATCGTGGTTGCGGTTTTGAAATTGCTGGCTGATGAAGACGAGATTGATGTACGCATGGTGAAAGATGCGATTTCCAGTTTTGAGATTGAAACGAACTTGCCACCATCATGGTTGCCGCAGCCGCATTTTGAAGAAAATCATGACGCGCCTGCGCCCAAAATTCCAGCACAAGCGGCGCCGCTGGAAGGCATGGAAGCGGATATTGAAGATGATGCGCCTGTTAAGCCTAAGCCAGATGATGCCGCGGACGGGCCTGAATTTGCCTTAGAGCCAACTTCACCTACACCGAAACAGGAGGTTTAAGCATGGAAATTAGAACCCCTGATCTGGGTGTAGAAAAAGCCGAAGTCTCTGAAATTCTCGTCAATGTTGGCGATAAGGTGACGAAAAACCAAAGCTTGTTGGTGGTTGAATCTGCCAAAGCGAGTGTTGAAGTGCCCAGTCCAGTCGATGGTGTGATCGAGTCGATCCTCGTGAAGCAAGGACAAATGGTGCAGGAAGGCGTTGCGCTTTTTACTGTGTCAGGCGCGGTTGAAGAAGTTGCCCCTGTGGTGGCAGCGCCTGCTGTTGATAAAGTTGAAGCAATACAGAAGGCTGTTGAACAACCCTCGCAATCCACATCCAGCGAATCTGCACAAACATCGCAAACCGTTGAAGTGCCTGATTTAGGCGTCGATCAAGCGGATGTGTCAGAAGTTTTGGTTAAAGTCGGTGATGTGGTCACGGTTGGGCAAAGTCTTGTCGTCGTTGAATCTGCCAAGGCCAGTGTTGAAGTGCCTAGTCCATTTGCAGGAACAGTCGAAAGTATTGCCATCAGCCAAGGGCAAGGCGTTAAGCAAGGGATGCCAATGTTGGTGTTGGGCGGCGTTGCTGGTGCTAAGTCAAATAAGCCAATTCAATTAGCGGCTTCTGTTTCTGTTCAAGCTGCTTCCACTACTCAGCCACAAGTTGTTGTTCAATCAGCAGTTCAACAGCCAACAACTCCAACCACGACAGTAATTGAAAGCACTACCAATAATTCGGATGTCTATGCTGGCCCAGCGGTACGCCAGACTGCGCGGCAATTGGGCGTCGATTTGCACAATGTTAAAGCCAGTGGCATCAATGGTCGCGTGATGAAAGAAGACGTTTATGCTTATGTAAAACAACGTCTAACCTCAGCGCCTATTGCCAGCTCCGCTTCCGTTGTTCCTGCCTCATCTGGATTGCCGCCATTACCTGATTTCAGTAAATGGGGCGCATCATACGACGAGCCTTTGACGCGTTTGCAACAGGCTGCAATTCCGCAGTTGTCGCTAAATTTGTATATGCCGCAGGTTACTCAGTTTGATCATGCGGATATTACTGAGCTGGAAAAACTGCGTGTTGAGCTAAAAGATGAATATAAAAAACAAGGTGTTGGTCTAACTATTCTTGCCTTCATTGCCAAAGCGACAGCGCATTTGTTGTTAAAAGAACCGCGTTTTAATAGCCATCTCAATGATGATGGTAAATCCATTAAAATCCGTGAAGAAATTCATCTCGGTATTGCCGTCGCGACTGATGATGGTTTGATCGTGCCTGTGTTGCGCAATCCAGATCGTTTGAGTATTCGCGAGATCGCTCAACAGCTTGGCGAATTGGGTCAGAAGGCGCGTGATAAAAAACTTGGGCCGAATGATTTGTCTGGTGCAACTTTTACTATTTCTAGCCTTGGTGCAATGGGTGGTACAGGCTTTACTCCTCTGGTAAATTGGCCGCAAGTGGCGATTTTAGGTCTGTCGCCAGCGGCGATGCAGCCTATTTGGGATGGAGTCGCATTTCAGCCGCGTCTGATGCTGCCGTTGTCATTGTCCTATGATCATCGGGTGATTAATGGTGTGGATGCGGCGCGGTTTGCTCGCGCATTGGCAGTGTTGCTGGGGGATCTAAGGCGAGTTTTGTTGTAGTTTATCGGCGTGAATGATTTTGTTTTGATTGGATAATTAATAATATGTCGTGGTTGAAGGTTGGTTTAATTGTAGGTGGGATCGCGGCGCTGCCTTTATTATGGCAAAGTCAAAGTCTAGAAAAACGTGGACGATTCATTGCTTTATTACCTGATGCGTTACAGCCAAATAATGCTGTAAATGTCGTCAATAGCAAAGTCACGGTATTTCAATCGCAAGGTAAAAAAGGCGAAGCCTCATTTTCTGATCGGCATGATGGCGGGAAAAAGACACATACGCGTGTTATTGATAATACCAAGGGAACGACTTTTCACTCGGAAGTTCCGAAAGAAGAAGTCAAAGCGTCGTCAGTGCTCAATGTGAGTCAAGATCATTCGAAGTTTCAACAACAAGCTCAGAAAATTCAGCATGCAAGGATGGAGCGGGTTATTAATGACGAGTAGAATGAGTGTGTAGGTTGTATCATGCGTATCACCCTACGTTTCTCAAGATCTGAGTTTGTGTTGGGGCCAATGGAATGCCTTTGATTCAAACTTTGTTGGTGGTTGGCATGTATAGAACTATAAGGAAGTATTTATCTAAATGAAGACTAATATGAATCGCAATATATTTTTCATTCTTGTGTTAGTTCTTCTCAGTGGTTGCAGCACAGTTAAGTCGGATCGTACTCCTCTTCCAGCTGATCAAACGCTTCAACCGATTGATTGTACCTCTGGTTCCAAGAGGGCTCAATGCTTGCCTGTTGCAAGTGTTGATAAGAAAGTGCAAAAGAAAACAGCCAAATCCACACAGTCAGAACAGATGGAACGGCGTGCAAGACTCGCTAAAATCGCTGAAAACAAAAGAATCAACGATGAGAAGGCTAAAGTGAAAAGCGAAGCGAAAAGTGAAGCCTTACCCTTGGTACAAGATGACACTGTTGTAAGTAAGCCAGATTTGAAAGCACAAAAGCAAATTGATAGCGATAATCGTGAAAAGGCTTTCGCTACGTCGATGGATTGTGTGAGAAATAAAATGGGGAAGATAGACGATGTTCGAAAACCTGTTCGTGCTGTAGCCTATGAACTTGCCCTTTTATGTAGGAAAAGTGGCGTTCAAATGGATTCAGTCGCGAATGCTACGGTTCCTCTGATATCGCAAAGCAGGGCTCCTAGAAAAAAATAATCTGAGTAATAGTGAGTTGGTTTTATTGCGCTTTACTATTTTTTTAGCTCTCTTTGATGTCATTACAGAGTAATGATTATTTTTGTAAAGTGAATAAAACTGCGCACCATGTTCAAATCACATCCTCGCACTCTCGCGCTGCCTTGTGTATAATACCGCATTGAAATAGCCGTGTTTAAAAGCACCAAGAGGACACCATGCTGAATATCGTACAAGAAGCACTAACCTTCGACGATGTGTTGTTACTTCCTGCTTTCTCTAATGTACTTCCTAAAGACGTCTCACTGAAGACGCGCCTTACTCGTGGTATTGAGCTGAATATTCCGCTCGTTTCTGCCGCGATGGATACCGTGACCGAATCGCGTATGGCGATTGCGATTGCCCAAGAAGGCGGTATCGGCATTCTGCATAAAAATATGGACATTGCTGCGCAAGCCGCAGAAGTCCGTCGTGTTAAAAAATTCGAAGCGGGAATGGTTAAAGACCCGATCACCGTCAGTCCTGATTTAAGCGTTGGTGAACTCATTGCCCTGACTCAAGCCCATCGTATTAGTGGTGTGCCTGTCGTGATTGGCGACAAAGTTGTGGGTATCGTGACCAGTCGTGATATGCGCTTTGAGACCAATCTCGCGCAGCCAGTCAGCAACATCATGACGCCGCAAAATCAATTGGTTACCGTGCGTGAAGGCGAAACCAGTGAACACATCAAAGGCTTGTTGCATCAACATCGTATCGAAAAAGTTTTGGTCATTGGTGATAATTTTGAACTGAAAGGTTTGATCACGGTTAACGATTTCCGTAAAGCAGAACTGTATCCAAGTGCATGTAAAGATTCGTTCGGTCGCTTGCGCGTTGGCGCAGCGGTGGGTACTGGTGCAGATACGCCTGATCGTGTGATTGCCCTGATCGAAGCGGGCGCAGATGTGTTGGTTGTGGATACGGCGCATGGTCATTCTAATGGTGTAATCGAGCGCGTACGCTGGATTAAACGCGAATTCCCACATATTCAAGTCATTGGCGGCAATATCGCAACTGGCGATGCAGCGCTTGCGCTGTTAGATGCGGGTGCAGATGCTGTAAAAGTCGGTATTGGCCCAGGTTCAATCTGTACCACACGTATCGTTGCAGGTATTGGCGTTCCACAAATTTCTGCTGTAGATAACGTGGCGCGTGCGCTGAAAGACCAAATTCCGCTGATTGCGGATGGTGGTATTCGTTATTCAGGCGACGTGGCTAAAGCGATTGCTGCGGGTGCAAGCTGTATCATGGTGGGTTCACTGCTGGCGGGTACGGAAGAAGCGCCAGGTGAAGTTGAACTTTTCCAAGGTCGTTATTTCAAAGCGTACCGTGGCATGGGTTCGCTGGGTGCGATGGCTGGTTTGACTGGTTCAAGTGACCGTTATTTCCAAGATGCTAAAGACGGCGTTGAGAAACTCGTTCCTGAAGGCATCGAAGGTCGTGTGCCTTACAAAGGGCCAATGAGCGGTATCGTGCATCAATTGGTTGGCGGCTTGCGCTCATCAATGGGTTACACAGGTTCGAAAGATATTCCGACCATGCGTTCTGAGCCGAAATTCGTTAAGATCACTTCAGCGGGTATGCAGGAATCACACGTCCATGATGTGCAGATTACCAAAGAAGCACCGAACTATCGCGTAGGTTGATTGGTTTGATGTGAATAAAAACGCGGGCTTGAGGCTCGCGTTTTTTAGTTTATAGTATCCGTTCTATATGGTTTTGGATCATGGTCGAGGATAAAAATGAATATAATCAATCCTAAAAAGTTACTCCATAGTAAATGGACAGCGGTTAGACCGATCAACAAAGAAAAACATTTCGTAGTGACAGTAGTGAAATTTGATGAAGAGGGTTGTATTGTTCATTGTGAGATCGAAGCCGTTATCACGAATCGTACAGAATCGATCGCATGGCAAAATTTGAAAAATAGCAGCGAATGGCAGCAAGGTTGGAAGTAATGCGTTATTTGAATCGAACTTGCAGATTCAGCGCAAAGAAAAATTCTCCATTTTCTTCATATATCATTCCGAACTCGTGCCGAGTACTGCTAGGTGTTTCTAGTTTTGTATTTGAAAATAAATAGTCTTCAAATTGATTACGGTTATAAACGTGATAACACAGTACGTCACCATCGCTTTTGACTATCAAGTAGCCACCAGTGACATCATAAACTCCAGTCCAAACTTTCGACCCAGTCATGCCAAGTGCACTGTCGGTTAAGAAGTGCTTGATTTTATATTCGTAAAAACTATGTGCATGTTGCATGTCGTATTGCAGGGGATTTTTGTTATTAATAAGACGCGTTAAGTCGCTGATACTACTGAATTCAGTAGAGAAATAATCAAGAATGATTCTTGCGATGATATGTGGGAGCAAGCTGTCAATTAATACTAAATTATTTTTAAGAATATTTCCTTCCATACAATGAAAAGCCAAAGTCCCACCCATTGCGGTGATTCCTTCAATTCTTTTTTTGATTTTACCCGTTTTTGGGTTTATAGAGTTGATACGCTCTATTTCATCAGTACATGGAGTAAAGCCATTGATTTTATAAATGAAGTTTGTTTTTCTTTTATTTGAGTTAAATAAAGTGGAATCCCCGCCTAATTGAGATTTAATGCTGAATCCTAATTCGGCTGCTTGATTGATTCGTTTGTCATGAATAATGATACGAATGTCTGATTTAGAAGTAGATTTTTCAGCAATAGAATGACAGTTAACTGAAAGCATAAAGGCTTCAACTTCTGGAATACTAAAAGCTGCACCAGTCGAATTTTTTATCTCGTATAACAAATTTGCTGCTTGCTTCGCAAAAGTTGCTATAGGTATTTCTAATTCCTGATTACCACCCACAATTATCACGAGATTATTGTTTAGTTGATAAGAAATATCACCAGAAGATTCTTTGCGAATAATTTGAATGATTGGATAAAATATCGTTTCAACTTTATTTAAATCAGCATCGCCTGTGAAAAGTTGGGTATCGCCTAATAACTTGAATAATGCGTATATCTCACTCCACTCACCCTTATTTCCTTTCAACATTATGGCATTCCTTGCAATGCATTTTTTATATTTGCTGCAACAGCTTGTATTGCTGGGATTGCAACAGAATTACCCAATTGTTTCATCGCTTGTGATGTGGAAACTGGAAAATGGAAGTCAGCTGGAAAGCCTTGCATGGCTTTACCTTGCTCAATCCCAAGACGTTTTACTTCACCATTTACTAAATATGAATCCCAATTTCTTCGGTCATTAATATCTGAGCCTTTGCCTCCGACTCGTAATGTATATCCAATTTTCCTAGAGCATTCACCACCCCAAATATCGGACATGGATTTTTCTAATGGAATTGGATCTGGAAATTTAAAATCGATGGCTTTATCTTTAAAGCCCACCATAAAAAGCCGTGCTCTATGTTGCGGCAAGCCAAAATCTGATGCTTTTACAATGCGATAATGGAATGAATACCCCAACTCATCTTCGATGATTTTTTTGATCGTTGCAAAGGTTTTACTATCATCATGTTTTAATAAGTGACGTACATTTTCCAGGAAAAATGCTTGCGGTTGTTTTTCTTTGAGGATTTTTACGATATCGAAAAACAATGTTCCACGGACTTCGCTAAAGCCTTTTTTAAATCCTGCCTGAGAAAATGGCTGGCAAGGAAAGCCTGCACAAAGAATATCAAAGTCTGGAATGTCTGCTGGATTGACTAAGGTAATATCACCGATGAAGTTGCCAGAGCTAAATAGCTCTGGCGAATGCATTTTGTAGTTGTGTTCATAGGTTTTACGAGCTTCTTTATCCCACTCTGCAGCAAAGACACAAGTTCCGCCAATATTATGTAAGGCAGTATGAAAGCCACCAATTCCTGCAAATAAATCAATAAATTTCATAGCTTACGTTTCGGATGGGGTTTTGTGATAGTAGTAATACAAGTTCTATATTCTAACTATTATCATCAATTGAAGGTAGAAGAATTCCAATTCTTTTGCACTGGAAATCTCAACTCGCGCCACTTCTTAAAACACGAATAGCCCATTTGCGACCAATTCTCTTGATTCAATAAAATTTCTAAATCATTCACCAAATGAAAAGCTTCAATGCCGCCTTCTACATCACAGCCTTTCACCTGATCGGCTTGCTCAGGTGTTAAGGCGAATGCGAGCGGGGTGAATTGCACGCCGCCTGTATCGGTTTCTAAAACAAAGAAAGTCGGTGGTAAATCATTTGCGAAGTCGATGTTTAAATCCAATAAATTGAACCCCGCTTCTTCATTTAACTCTTCAATCAAAGTATCCAATAAAGGACCAAAGCCAAGACTTGGACGGTCAGGTGTGTAATGACCGCCAAAACCAGCGAGTTTATGTGGGTAAAGATCTGTCATTGCGGAGCGACGTTGCAAGAGTATTTGATTGCGTTCAGGGCAGCATAGAAATGTACCGCTACCGAGTGTGGCGACTGGAGTACCCTGAGCGCGGAGCATGCCGATGGTTGCGTAATCACTGACAACATAGGTTATTTGCGTCATGTGTTCATGAATGGGTAGGGTGCAAATGACTTGCCGTTCGACATATCCGCCACGTGACAAAATGTCTGTTTTGCGCTGTACTGCTTTTCTCTGCTGATCGTGAGATAACGTCAATTCACCGATCTGTACACAGTCAGGCACACACAGTAATCGGGTTGCGATAGGCATCTTTGCTCCATTAGTATTGTCATCGCGTGCGATGAGTTCAGTTCACATTCTACAGAATGTGCTGTTATTCACCTGCAATTGTTTAAAAAATGTGACGAGAATGGATTTAGGTGATTAAACGCACGCTTTAATTTGCGCGAGTAATACATAATTTGACACAATCAGCATATTGATCAATTAAAGAATAGGGTTGTGTGACATGAGCCATTTCGGTACTGACGGCATCCGTGGCAAATTCGGCGTAGAGCCGATTACTCCAGAGTTTGCGCTGAAATTAGGCTATGCC
>JANYEL010000043.1 GCA_025363155.1 Moraxellaceae bacterium | reverse complement strand
GGACAATGCTGTGAGCAAAATACTCGGTGCTAATTTCATACGCATACAACCAACCTCACAACACAAATAATAATGATGGTTTATGAGAAAGAGCGGCTCATAAATGACTAAATAGAAACCGTATATTGCTATAAGCGTTTGATTTGATCAACGCTTAATGTGATTTAAATCACATAATTTGTAAAAAAGATGAGTTATAAAAAAACCACACGATTGAGTATGGCTTTTTATTTGGAAAAAATTAGCGCTTGGTCGCCAAGAAGCGTCCAATTCGTGTCATCGCTTCTTTTAACTCACTTTCCGCAGGTAAAAATACTACACGAAAATGATCTGGTGTTGGCCAATTAAAGCCTGTTCCTTGTACCAGTAACACTTTTTCAGCTTTTAATAGTTCCAACATGAAGTTTGTATCATCTTCAATTGGATAAACTTTAGGGTCTAAACGCGGGAAGCAATACAATGCACCTTCAGGTTTGACGCAGGACACGCCAGGAATTTCATTCAGCATTTGCCATGCAATGTTGCGCTGTTCATAAAAACGTCCACCTGGCTTAGTGAGATCGTTAATGCTTTGGTAACCACCGAGTGCCGTTTGAATCGCATATTGCGCGGGAACGTTGGCACATAATCGCATAGAAGACAGCATATCTAAGCCTTCGATATAGCTTTCAGCATTCTTTTTATTACCTGAAATCAACATCCAGCCTGAACGGAAACCAGCCACGCGATGTGATTTTGAAAGACCATTAAAGGTAATACACAGCAAATCAGACGCAAGTGTTGCGACAGATACTTGTTCAATGCCGTCATAGATGATCTTGTCGTAGATTTCATCAGCAAACAAAATCAAGTCATATTTACGTGCTAAATCAACGATCTGTTGCAAGATATGACGTGGATACACTGAACCCGTTGGATTGTTCGGGTTAATAATCACAATACCGCGTGTGTGCGCTGTGATCTTTGCTTCCATATCGGCAATATCAGGGTACCAATGATTTTCTTCATCGCATTTATAATGCACAGCCTGACCGCCAGCCAGATTTACTGACGCAGTCCATAAAGGATAATCGGGCATTGGAATCAGCATTTCATCGCCAGTATTTAGCAACGCTTGCATTGACATGACGATCAATTCAGACACGCCATTACCAATATAAACGTCATTCACGTTGACAGCGTCTTGCATACCTTTTTGTTGGTAATACTGAAGCACTGCTTTACGCGCTGAGAAAATACCTTTCGAGTCGCTATAACCCACAGCATTTGGCAGATTCAAAGAAATATCAGACAAGATTTCTTGCGGCGACTCAAAACCAAATGGGGCAGGGTTGCCGATATTCAGCTTAATGATCTTGTGCCCTTGTTCTTCCATGGCATTGGCCGCTTTCAGCAGTGGTCCGCGAATGTCGTAACAGACTTTATCGAGTTTTGCGGATTTACCGATTTGACGTGACATGATAGGGCTCGTGATTTTAGGTGTAGTAGCGGTTGATACTGTGGATTTTAAAACGTTTTTATGTAAACTATTCAATGGTTTTTCATTAATAGATGATTGTTTTAATTCATCTATTTTCGATTCGATTTGCAGTTGATATTCTGTTTTGAGACTAACTGTTGCATCGTCGTCGTCAGGCAGAATCGTAATATTTTGTTCTAATACGGTAGATAGTGCGTAAGTATCTATCTTGAATGTGCCGAGATTTTTTGAGGTCGCACGTTTCTTTTCCGTATCATAACCAGAATAAACAAGAACTTGGATGTGATTTTTCTTATTGACAAAATACATTTGAGATCGCTCTTAGCACTTTAAAGAATATTAAGAAATAAACGGAATATGTCCAAATTTGAATATTGAACACTATGTAGTCATTATTCTATCTTAAAAAGATAGGTTGATATATGTCTGTCACGGCAATTATTATGTTTTTTTATGTAAATTTAGGTGAATTTATTTAACTATCTGTCATATTTTGATTGATAGTTTTTGTGTGTTTTGAATTCAATTCTTTACATCGTGCCTATTAACCGATTTAACACACGTTTTGATAGAAAATATGGCACATTAAACATCAGATATTAGTTGAAACTGAATAAGGGGAACACTATGACTACAGTGAATAAAACTGATCAAGAGTGGCGACAAGAGCTCTCTGCTGATGAGTTTCGCATATTGCGCCAAAAAGGCACTGAGCCTGCATTTTCAGGTGTTTATTGGGATACCAAGACGGAAGGCGTATATCGCTGTAAAGGATGTAATACCGAGCTGTTTCGTTCGGATGATAAGTTTGATTCGGGTTGTGGTTGGCCGAGTTTTACTAAACCATTGGCTGGTGAAAACGTTGATGAACATCGAGATGTGAGTCATGGCATGATTCGCACCGAAGTGACTTGTCATCATTGTGGTTCGCATTTAGGTCATGTGTTTAACGATGGACCCCGAGATGCGGGTGGTTTGCGCTACTGTATTAATTCAGCTTGTTTAAATTTGGAAGAAAATTAATAGATGAAAACTGACTAATGTTCAGTAGTTTGCATTTTTGAGAATTTATGAACGTCGAGTCGATAGTTGGGGATTGCGGACTGAGTTAACTAGGTCTAATCTCAAGCGTGTATCTAAATAGATAAATTCATATTTTTGAATGAACACTTTAATTGAAAGGAAAATTTACATGACAAGCATTTATGATTTCAGCGCAGAAAAACTAGAAGGCGGCGATCAAAGTTTTGCAGATTATCGCGGCAAGGTTCTTTTGATTGTAAATACCGCGAGTAAATGTGGTTTTACCCCGCAGTTTGAGGGTTTAGAGCATGTGTTTAAAGAATATCAAGAAAAAGGCTTGGTTGTCCTAGGTTTCCCATGTAATCAATTTGCGTCACAGGATCCGGGTGCTAATAGCGAAATCGGTGAGTTCTGCCAACGTAACTATGGCGTAAGCTTCCCAATGTTTGCCAAGATTGATGTCAATGGTAACGAAGCGCATCCATTGTATAAATTCCTGACAAAAGAGGCTAAAGGCATCTTGGGCAGCGAAGCGGTTAAATGGAACTTCACTAAGTTCTTAGTTGGTAAAGATGGCAATGTGATTGACCGTTACGCGCCGACAACCAAGCCAGAATCAATGGTTGGTGATATTGAAAAAGCATTGAATGCTTAACTCTATCTAATACATCCATTGGCTAGTCAAATGAAAACACCCATAAATGTGGGTGTTTTTTTATGCGTATAACAAACCTAAG
>JANYEL010000010.1 GCA_025363155.1 Moraxellaceae bacterium | reverse complement strand
GCCGCTGTCATCGCACCGCCATTTTGTTTCATGACCTCGCGCAAGGTGGTGCGATCACCTGCGGTGATCTTTGCTGCAATTTCGATTTCTTCTTCGTACATAGATGACTCGAAAGCAATTTTTGAATGAATAATGAATCATTTTGGGATGGGCTAGATTAACAAACTGTTTGTCAGATTGCTGCATTGGCAGAGATTTTTTATGTTAGTCCATTGAGATTAGTTGAAAAAGACGGTTTTGATGATGTGAACGCACTTCGATTCCACTCAGTGATCTTGATGGCGGTTAACTGCCATATGAAAAAAGCAGTGCAGCATGAAACCTGTTAAAATTAATCATTCATTTTCACCGATTTTTTTACAATGTCAGATCCTCGTCCGAAAATCGCTCGCCGTGCTATTAGCGGTGTGTTCCTGCTCAATAAACCACAAGGTTATAGCTCAAACGGTATTTTGCAAAAAGTCCGTTGGTTGTACCGCGCACAAAAAGCAGGGCACACAGGTGCGCTCGATCCTTTAGCAACGGGCTTGCTGCCGATTTGTTTGGGCGAGGCGACTAAGTTTTCGCATTATTTATTAGATTCAGATAAAACCTATCAGACCGTGGTGCAGTTGGGTGTAACGACGACGACGGGTGATAAAGAAGGCGAAGTTCTTAAAGAATTTGATATTCCTACGCTGAACCCGCAATTGATTGAAAGCGTACTCGTGCAATTTCGTGGACCAATCATGCAAGTGCCGCCGATGTATTCGGCATTGAAAAAAGACGGTCGTCCGTTGTATGAGTTGGCAAGGCAAGGCATTGAAATTGATCGTCCTGCGCGTCCTGTGACGATTTATACGCTGACGCTCGATGCGTTTGATGCCACCACGCTGACCTTGACGGTGAAATGTAGCAAAGGCACGTATATTCGTACGCTGGCGGAAGATATTGGCGCGGCACTCGGTTGTGGGGGGCATGTCGCGAAGTTACATCGGACGCAAACAGCATCATTTGTGCTGGATGAGCATAATACGATTGAGTATTTAGAGTCATTGGATGATGCTGGGCGTGATGCGCTGTTGTTGCCAACTTATGCGGCAGTGGATTATTTACCACGGATAGATTTGAGTTTAGATGAAGCGGTTTTCTTTAGTCGTGGACAAGCGATTAATGCGGGAAATGCCGAACTCGGTGAAACGCTTGCGTTCGAGAATGGTCGTTTCTTAGGTTTAGGTGTTGTGGATAAGTTTAGGACTTTGCATCCGAAACGTGTGGTGAATTAGAAAAAGAATCGTTTTGACGGTGTCTTAATAAGGATAAGAATATGAAAAGGCAGTCGGTCGCAATCATCGGTGCAGGCACGGCAGGATTAGCGACAGCGATTGTTTTGGCGAGGCAGGGGCATGACATCACGATTTACGAACAAGTCGCGCAAATGGAAAACGTCGGTGCGGGCTTGTTGTTACAGCCCTCAGGCATGGCGGTTTTTCAGCATCTTGGTGCATTGGAACATGCCTTAGATCTCGGTGCGCCAATCGATGCGCTACAAGGTTGGACGAAAGGTTCAATGTTGCTGCATAGTCGCTATTCAGAGTTTTCACCTCAATTAACCGGTCTTGGTATGCATCGCGCGTCGATATGCGACGTACTAATGCAACAGCTCAAGCAATATGCAGTGCAATGGTCTATGGCAACTGAGGTGTTGGCGGTCACTGATCATCACGAGCAGATGCAGGTTGAAATCTCGACGCCGCAAGGTAGAAACTCTCTAAGTTACGATACTGTATTGATTGCCAATGGCGCACGCAGTCAGTTGCGTCCGAAGGCGTGGACGCGTTTTGATCAGCCTTATCCATGGGGTGCGGTTTGGGCGATTGTGCCTGAGACGACGAATTTAGATTATCGTATTTTGCATCAGTTTTATCACGGCGCGTCACGCATGATGGGTTTGCTCCCAACGGGTTCCATTCCACAGGCTATGGGACAGCGCTTGACCAGTATTTTCTGGAGTTTGCCAACCAGTGAGATTGATCACTGGATTGATTCACCGCATGCACAGTTACAGGAGTGGCACGCGGAAGTCCATGAGTTGTGGCCGCAAGCAGGGATGTGGTTGAAGGATAGTATTCACAGCACTTCGCAGTTTTTTCCTGCACGTTATCGTGATGTGGTGATGTCACGTTTTGGTGAAAATCGTTTGGGTGTCATTGGTGATGCCGCGCATGCGATGAGTCCGCAGTTAGGGCAGGGCGCGAATATGGCATTACTGGATGCGTGGGCGATTGGGCAGGCGTTTGCCACGTCAGACAACTATGCCGATATATGGGCGCATTATCACCGGGTCAGACTGCCCTCGATTCGGTTTTATCAAACAATGAGCCGCTTATTAACGCCACTGTATCAATCCCATTCTCGGGGAAATGGCATGCTTCGCGATAATGCATTTACTTGGATGTATCGTGTGCCGTGGTTGCGTAAACAAATGGCGGCAACGATTTCAGGGGTAAAAACAGGTCCGATGCGTGAAATGAACCTTGATCATATTCGTCGTCGAACTTAAATCGTTTTATGTGTAGGGGCTCCCCTTGTGGGTGCCCTTAACAGTCATCGTTTTAGGGCGCCCACAAGGGGAGCCCCCTAATAGTTTCATGAAGCCTTCTGACTTTTCGGTTTAATCATTTTGCTGGTCAAGCTGCCATTCTCACCAAATAACGTTTCCCGCCATCTTTCAAGTAACGCATCGGTATCGTGATGGCTAGGGTGAAAGTTCGGTTTAAACCAATCTAAGTATTTAGGTAATAGGGTCGAAAATACGCCTTTAAAACCGAAAATATAGTTCAACCCTTTGATATTCTGACGAACGTTCAACAGCTGACCGTCTTTGGCGAGCAAACGTGCTTGGAATCCGAAAATCACGGCAAAGAAAATAACCGTAGTTGGAATCATGACGCCCGCACGCAGGAAGTAGCTGCCACTGACCGTTTGATAGACATCAAACGCGACATTTTTATGCTCATTTTCTTCGACCGAGTGCCAAAGATAAAGATTACGAATTTCGGGTGAAAAAAGTTCCATCACATCTTCGCGTTTCAGCAGCATTTCGGTAAAAATTGCGGTGTAATGCTCTAAACCTGCCGTCACTGCAAGTTGAAAAATCGGTGGTGCGACACGTTTAACCAGACGCAAGAGGTTCCCTATATCGCGATCTAATTTATCAACCTGAAAGCCTTGCACGGTCGCGGCATCGTTAAATGCTTTATGGGCGAGAGAGTGCAGCGCTTCTTGACCAATAAAACCTGAGACATCGGCTTTGAGTGCAGGATCGGTAATTCGGTCGCGATAGTGACGGACTGCTTCAACAAAGAAAAATTCACCTTCAGGGAATAACGAAGATAATGCGGTCACGAACGTGGTGAGGAACGGATCATTACCGACATAGTAGCGAGGCACATTTTCGGCAGAAAAATTGAAGTCGATTCGGCGTGGCGGAATCTTCGCCTGTGCTTTCGCTGCGGGTGCTTTTGTAGCGACTTTGGCTGTGGTCGGTGCTATCGTGGTCATCGCGCTCATGGGAATATTTCCTTTGGTGAACAATCGTACACCAACATTATGTGACTAATAATCTGTGTGATATAGTTCCGAGCACGACATCTTTCTGTCACTTCACGCCAGTATGCCGCTTATGCGTTTAAC
>JANYEL010000215.1 GCA_025363155.1 Moraxellaceae bacterium | reverse complement strand
CTTCGCCCAATTGTTTTGGCACTGGCGGTTGATATGTTGCCCAATCAGTTGTTAAGCCATTTTCAATGGATTGTGCATAAGTGAGTTTCGGTGTTTTCGGTGTTTTGTTGGCGATACGAATGCGTACTTCTTCGTATTCCGCACGACGTTCAGCAAGAAACTTAGGTTTCATTTCTGGTGAAAGTAGCGTTGTCGCAACGCCAACTGCACGTGATGCATCAGCGACATAGATCACGCCATCATTATGATATTGCGGATCAATTTTCACTGCGGTATGTGCTTTTGAAGTGGTCGCACCACCAATCATGAGCGGAATCTTAAAGCCTTGACGTTGCATTTCTTTAGCAACGAAAACCATTTCATCAAGGCTTGGTGTAATCAAACCTGATAAGCCAATGATATCGACTTTTTCTTCAATCGCAGTTTTAAGGATTTTTTCCGCCGAAACCATTACGCCCAAATCAACGATGTCATAGCCATTACAACCCAGTACAACGCCCACGATATTTTTACCAATATCATGTACGTCGCCTTTGACGGTGGCCATCAAAATTTTACCTTTGCTCGAACCGACGGTTTTTTCTGCTTCGATGTATGGGTTGAGCCATGCAACCGCTTGCTTCATCACGCGCGCGGATTTGACCACTTGCGGCAAGAACATTTTGCCTTCGCTGAATAAATCACCGACGACATTCATGCCAGACATCAATGCGCCTTCGATGACATCCAGCGGACGTTTGGCTTCTAAACGTGCTTCTTCGGTGTCTTCATCAATGAACGCGGTGATGCCTTTGACCAACGCATATTCCAGACGTTTGCTGACTGGTGCATTACGCCAATCGAGATTTTCAGCGGCACGAACTGCGCCTTTACCATTATATTTTTCAGCAATTTCGAGCATACGGTCTGTGCCGTCTGCGCGTTTATTGAGAATCACGTCTTCGACACAGTCTTTTAATTCTTGAGGAATATCATCATAAATTGCCAACTGTCCCGCGTTGACGATCCCCATCGTCATGCCTTGCTTAATCGCGTAATACAAGAACACCGCGTGAATCGCTTCGCGTACAGGTTCATTACCGCGGAAGGAGAACGAGACGTTGGATACGCCGCCAGAGATCATCGCATGGGGTAGATTTTGTTTAATCCAACCAGTCGCTTCGATGAAATCGACCGCGTAGTTGTTATGTTCTTCAATCCCTGTTGCGACCGCAAATACGTTTGGATCGAAGATAATATCTTCAGCAGGGTAGCCGACGACATCGACAAGAACACGGTATGAGCGTTCGCAAATTTCGCGTTTACGCGCGGCAGTATCCGCCTGTCCTTGCTCATCAAATGCCATGACGATGACGGCTGCGCCATATTTACGACACAGTTTGGCTTTGGTGACGAACTCGTCATGACCTTCTTTTAAGCTGATCGAGTTAACGATTGGCTTACCTTGTACGCATTTCAAACCCGCTTCGATGATTTCCCATTTCGAGGAGTCGATCATGATTGGAACGCGAGAAATATCAGGTTCGGACGCGATCATATTCAAGAAGGTGACCATTGCACCTTCTGAATCCAACATGCCTTCGTCCATGTTGATGTCGATGACCTGCGCGCCGCCTTGAACTTGTTCCAGCGCAACGGCGAGGGCTTCAGTGTAGTTTTGTTCACGAATCAAACGTGCGAATTTTTTCGAGCCAGTGACGTTTGTTCGTTCACCCACGTTGACGAACAACGAGTCTTTGGTGATGTTAAACGGCTCTAAACCTGAGAGTCGGCAGGCAGGTTCAATGTCTGGAATCTGACGCGGCGCGTAATCTTTCACAGCATTATAAATAGCAGCGATATGCGCAGGAGTCGTACCACAGCAACCGCCCGTGATATTGATCAAGCCACTTTCGGCAAACTCGCGAATGAACTCAGCGGTTTGTTCAGGCGTTTCATCGTATTCACCAAAAGCGTTTGGCAAACCAGCATTCGGATGCGCGGAAACGAAAATATCAGCTTTATCGCCAATGGTCTTGACGTGTGGACGCATTGCATCTGCACCCAGCGCACAGTTAAAGCCAACTGATAAAAGGTCAGCATGACGCACAGAGTTCCAAAACGCTTCTGCAGTTTGACCAGACAAAGTACGACCTGACGCATCAGTAATCGTGCCTGAAATCATTAACGGTAATTCATAACCGAGTTCTTCAAACACAGTCTTCACCGCAAAGATCGCAGCTTTACAGTTCAAGGTATCAAACACAGT
>JANYEL010000183.1 GCA_025363155.1 Moraxellaceae bacterium | reverse complement strand
ACCTTAAATTGGCTGCTCATAAACCATTATTTTCAGCATTTGTGGACAGATAATGACTAAAGATATTTATGTGACACAGCCGTATTTGCCTGAGCTAAAAGATTTTATTCCTTATTTAGAGCAGATCTGGGATAACAAAGTGCTGACGAATGGTGGTCCATTTCATCAGCAGTTAGAAGAGAAACTCTGTGAATATCTTGGCGTCAAGCATATCTCATTGTTTTGCAATGGAACTTTGGCATTAGTCACTGCATTACAGAGCTTGAGAATCACAGGTGAGGTGATTACCACACCCTACTCATTTGTGGCGACTGCACATTCGTTGCTGTGGAATGGGATCAAGCCTGTTTTTGTGGATATTGATCCTTATACGATGAATATAGATCCGACGAAGATCGAAGCGGCGATTACGCCATCGACCACCGCGATATTAGCCGTGCATTGTTATGGACATCCTTGTGATGTTGACGCGATCCAGAAAATTGCAGATACCTATAATTTACGCGTGATTTATGATGCTGCGCATGCTTTTGCAGTTGAGAATGAGCAAGGCAGTATTTTGAATTATGGGGATTTATCTGTTTTAAGTTTTCATGCAACAAAGGTTTTTAATACTTTTGAAGGCGGCGCAATTGTTTGCCATGATGCAAAAACTAAAAAACGCATTGATCAACTCAAGAACTTTGGATTTGTTGATGAGGTCACGGTGGTTGCGCCAGGTATTAACGGCAAAATGAGTGAAATTAATGCGGCTTTTGGTGTGTTGCAACTTGAGCATATGGACAAAGTGTTAGATCGACGTAAGGCCATTGATGTGTTTTATCGCGAGCAGTTGCAGGATGTTCAGGGAATTCATTTCATTACCCACACCAATGAAACCAAGTCCAATTTTTCTTATTTCCCGATCACGGTTGAGCCAGATTATCCAATTGGACGTGATGAGTTGTATGCGAATTTACGAGATGAGCAGATTTTTGCGCGGCGTTATTTCTATCCATTGATCTCTCAGTTCCCTATGTATCGTGGATTGCCATCAGCAAATCGTGACAATTTACCCAACGCAGATAAGGTTGCTTCAAAGATTATCTGTCTACCCATCTACCCAGATTTAGAGATTTCAGACTGTCAACGCGTGATTCAAATCATTAAAGCAGGCGCGCATCGGAACGAGATGGTGTAGTTCAACGGTTCATCAAGTCATAAGGATAACGACATGCAATTGTACGGGATAGTTGGTGCGGGTGGATTTGGGCGTGAAGTGATGCCAGTCGCATCGCATATGCTTGGTATGACTGAAGGTCTTCCTAACTATGAAATCGTATTTGTCGTTGAGTTTGGTGATACGACATCAATCAATGGTCATCGGGTGATCACTGTAGAAGAGTTTTTAGCCAATCCAGCCGAAAAGTATTTCAACATCGCAATTGCTGATTACCCAACTCGAGAGCGCATCGCTAAAGAGTTGATTGCGCAAGGTGCGATCCCATTTTCAATTCACGCAGAGAATAGTATGAGTCTCAGTGCGAATGAGATCGGTGCTGGCGCTATTCTTTGCCCTTACGTACTCATCACTGCGAATGCAAAGATTGGTCAATTTTTCCATGCAAATATATACAGTTATGTGGCGCATGATTGTCAAATTGGCGATTTTGTGACCTTTGCGCCCAATGTGCATTGCAATGGACGTGTCGTCATTGAGGATTATGCTTACATTGGTACAGGGGCGATTATCAAAGAAGGTAGTCCTGATAAGCCAATTATTATTGGTCGAGGTGCGGTCGTGGGTATGGGCGCCGTAGTCACGAAGAGTGTTGCTCCATTCACTACGGTTGTCGGTAATCCAGCCGCACCTCTCGTCAAGAAAAGTGCATCATAAATCCATAAAATAACAATGAATGCTTAAAAGGATGGAGAAAATATAATGCATCTCTGGCAAACCCATTTAGAGGTAAGAGAGAACAGGGAAGATATTTATCTTGAAAATCCGCGAACTAATCTGGTCAATATGTTCTCCAGCCCTCGAAAATTTGTGCTTGAAATTGGCTGCTCTCGGGGCGCGACTGGGATCTATTGCAAGGAAAAATTTCCTGAAACGATCTATTGGGGAATTGAACCAAACCAATGTGCCGCAAAAGTGGCGAGCACTCGAATCGATCATGTGTTAGTGGGCATGTCCGATGACTTTAATCTGGCGGAGGAAGGTGTTCAACTCGGACAGATTGATGGCGTGATCTTTGCCGATGTGATTGAGCATATGTATAACCCTTGGAAAGCTTTGGCGGATTTAAAGCCCTATTTAGCCGCCAATGCTGAGATCGTGACTAGTATTCCAAATATCCGTAGTTTATGGGTAATGAACGAAATTGCATCAGGCCGATTTACGTATGAAACGGAAGGATTACTTGATATCACGCATATTCGTTTTTTCACATGGTCAGAAATCATGAAAATGATGCATGAATGTGGCTATCGAGTTGATTTTCTAGAGTATGGTGTTGATACGCGATTATGGGACACGTATGTGTCACATAAAGACAAACTGCCAGGTCCCGTGGATTTTGGCAATGTCGGTATTAAGAATGTACAAGATGAGACCAATTTACTGGAGTTGTGTTCGTTGCAATATTATTCCAGAGCGATATTAGATCATTGAATAGGGGATGTGAGTGAGTTTGGCCAGCTAGATTTTATGACTCGCCATATATTCGGAATCAGCTTCTACGATAGTGTTATTATTTTTCAAAGAGGGACTATTCCGATTAAATCGATGCTTGGTTGTGGTACACGAACGAATGTTCTTGCGTTTGTGAACAAAATACGCCCGTCCGTTTAGTCATAAAAATAACGTCCTGTTTGATACATTTTATTTAAATGACCCACAACGTCATTGGATGCGGTTGCTTCGATGCGTTTTTTTGTGAATTTA
>JANYEL010000031.1 GCA_025363155.1 Moraxellaceae bacterium | reverse complement strand
CCCAGAAGTGTCGTTAAGTCTGTCACTGTCCGATCAGAAACCATGTCCTGCATTGGCTGTAAGTTAATCCCTACTCCAATAATTGCACCTTGTTCCATGTTATGGCTGTGGATCGGTTCAATCAGAATACCGCCCCATTTTGCGCCACGCGCATATAAGTCATTCGGCCATTTCACTGACAAATCGAGGTTTTGCAGAATCGGCATGTTGACCAGTGCCAGTCCAACTTCTAATGCTAGGCGACCATCCAATGGTTTCGGTAAATCAGTGAGAAATGACAAATACAAATTGCCCATCGGCGATTGCCACACCCGATTGGATTGACCGCGTCCAGCCGTTTGATGATTACTAATCGATAGCGCACGTACTGCACCGCGTTCAGCCCAGAGTTTGCAGTCGTTATTTGTTGATTCAGTACTTTCTTGCCAATCAATCATGTCAAACTTTGGAATGGTTAATTCATTGAGTGCAGAATGTAATTTGTCGCCAAGGATCAGATGTTCCATATTCATTATTCTCGTCAATCAATAAAGTCTGATATTACTGTTAATGAAACGTTTAAATCTATTCGATATGGATTTGCCGTATAAAAAAGTACAACGTGTTGTTATTGATATGTATAAAAATAAATTTCACTCATTGTTTATTTATTCACATGATGCAATTGTCGTGAATAACGCCTCGAATTAGTCTTTCATCGGAAAATAATCAATAAAGCTAGCTTTCTGGTGTCCATTGTCTGACAATTGTACATGAAAGGTGGCGCAAATTTTGCGATAGTACGAAGAGTAAAACTTAATCTTAAAATTTAGACGAGTCTAGTTTGAAAAGTGCTTTTGAAAAAATCATTGAATAAAGTTCTGAAGGGTATAAAAACATTTCAGATACTCAATGTAGCAATAAAAACAGCATTTGACCATGCGAATGAATAGAAGTGTATAAACAAATTTGTAGAATAAGAGTGCATCAACTTATTGATGTTTTTATTTAAATTAAAAAATTTGTTGTGTGGTCAGTGTATCTCGTCTTTGTTTGCCTAGCGCATGGTCCTTAGGGGTAGTTGTATGGCATTTCTGGCGGCAGAAAGTTTGTCGGAGCAAATTGCACGGCATATCGGTGAGCAAATTATTACCGGTGAGCTTGTGGAAGGTGAGCGAATTCAAGAGTTACGTATCGCTAAAGATTTGAATGTGAGTCGCGGATCAGTACGCGAGGCATTATTGATTCTTGAGCGTAGTTATTTGATTAAAATATATCCTCGCCGCGGTGCGATGGTATCCGAGCTTTCAGTACAGCAAATTAAATCGTTGTTTGAAGCAGGCACGCTGATGTTGGGCGCGATGGTTCATCGTACCAGTGAAACTTGGCGACAAGCCGATGGCGAGCGGATGAATCTATTGCTAGCTGAATTGTCGGTACATGTCAAAGCGGGTGATATTGAACATTTTTATGATACTGTTTTTGCATTTTTGCAAAGCACGCATACGCTAGTGGGTAATGCGTACCTGCGCGATATTTTTGATAATTTATTACCTGCATTTCGCCGTAGTTATTTCTTGACCTTGAATACGTCGAAGCGCGAGCTGCAAGAAGCCTTTGATTTGTTTAAGTTGGTGATTGATGCGATCATGATTCGTAAAGGCGAGCAATCCGCTGTCTTTATGGAAGACTTTTGTCGTCATTTACGTAATCTCGTGTTGGATTCGTTAGCACGGATGAAGCAGATCGAATTGGCATGGGCGCAGCGCTCACGGCGTGGAAAGTAACCTTGCGTGAACTTTTGGTCGCCTCAGAAAACATTCAGAACGGCTTGGTTTATACACTTAGCCGTGTTTTGTTTTTTGCTCGATCATTAATCCTTATGACCAAACGAGGTGATTATGCGTCTGCGTAGTCTGCGTTTGGCAGGTTTTAAATCCTTCGTTCATCCAACGACATTAACCTTTAAACAAGACCTCACCGCAGTCGTGGGGCCAAACGGCTGTGGCAAATCGAATGTGATTGATGCCATCCGTTGGGTCATGGGCGAGTCGTCGGCAAAACAGTTGCGCGGCGAAGCGATGAGTGACGTCATCTTTGCAGGCACAGTCAATAAAAAACCGATTGGGCAGGCGAGTGTTGAACTGCACTTTGAAAATACTTTCGGTAAGTTGGGCGGCGCTTATAACGCCTATAGTGAGCTGTCGATTCGGCGTCAGGTGAGCCGTGATGGACGTTCGGATTATTATTTAAATGGCACGCGTTGTCGGCGTCGGGATATTACCGATATTTTCTTAGGCACTGGCTTAGGGCCGCGTTCTTATGCGGTGATTGAGCAGGGCATGATTAATCGGTTGGTGGAAGCCAAGCCTGATGATCTACGTGTATTTTTGGAAGAGGCGGCTGGTGTATCGCGTTACCAAGCGCGTCGTAAAGAAACCCAACAGCACCTCGATGATACGCGCCTAAATTTATCACGGTTACAAGATTTAGCTGATGAGCTTGGACGTCGCCAACGTGCGCTTGAACGTCAAAGCCAAGCGGCACTGAAACATAAAAAAATATTAGAAGAACGTCGTGAAGTACAACTTGCTTTATGGACAGTTCAATATTTGGCAGCCGCCACAAGACAAGCTGCACACACGACCAAACTGACTCAACTCGGCGACAATTACCGCAATTTACGCAGTACGCTAAATGAGCTAGATACTGCGGTACAACAACAATCCGCGCGACTATCCAAACTGCTTGCGGAATCACAACCATTACAATTGGCATGGCAAGAAGCTGAGCGTCAGCGTCAAACTGCTGCTGCGAATCTGACACAGCAGCAACAGCAAGCGTCACGGTTAAATGAGCGTGCAGTCACATTAACTTCGCAACATGATGCGCTCACTCATCAAATCAATCATGACAAAACCGCACTGACTGATCTCATAGCCATTCACGATCAAAGTCAGCCAAGAAGGCAGACTTTACTTCAGTCGATGTCGGGATTAGAAATCCAGCTCCCAGATTTGCAAGAGCAAGCACGACATGCGCAGAATGAGTTGCAAAATATTCGTGAGCGCATTCAATCCAGCCAGCAAAAACGAGCTGAGCTGAGTCGTGAGCTGGATAATATTACCCGTCAACAAAGTCGTCAGGCGGCACAAATTGCACAGCTAGAACAAGCTGTGACTCAGCTTGATCCAACGGCGTTGGCGGATGAGTTGCAGGATATTGATGATCAACTGGAAGACATTGCCCATTCTTTGATTAAGTTGCAAAGCGAAAAGCAGACATTACAAGAGCGTGCGCAGCATAGCGAACAAGCTCGAATTATTTTGCGTGGACAACAGCGCGAATTAAGCCAAAAGCATGAAGGTTTACGGGGTGAACAACGTGCACTTTTGGCGTTGCAAGAACAGCCCGATGCTAAGAAAACGAATGCGAAAGATCATCGTCCTGAACCTGAAGGTGCGCGCTTAATCGATCAATTGCACATTACCGATGCTGGCCGTGCGCATTTAGGATTAATTGAAGCCGTCCTAGGCCAATGGCTGAAAGCGCATGTCGATGCGACGGAGCCAGTTGGTCGGAACATTTACCGAACATTATCTGAAAAAACGGTTCCCGCGCATTCGCAAAAGTTAAAAGGCGCGGAAGCTTTTTCTGCGTGGTTTATTGAGCCGCAGTTGTCCATCTGGCGTCATTGGAGCATTGTTCCTAAACGTGATCATGCGCATCAGTTGCAAGAAAAGTTAGAGTCCTATCAATCCATTATTTCGCTGGATGGACATTGGGTTGGCGCGGATTGGGCGATTGATTTGTCTCGTACTTATGGGGTGTCGATTGAGACGGCGCATCATAGCGGTGTACTCGCGCGACGCTTGCGCTTGGAAACCTTAAATAGCGACATTATTGAAAGTGAAATTGCATTGAATGTTGTGGTTGAACAATTGAAAGAAGCAGAGCAACAGCATTCACTTCATGTGGCAGCGCAACAAGAGTGCGCGACCAAAATAGCCACATGTCATCGTAATCAGCAAGCATTGGCATTGTCTCGTGCAAGACTCGACAGTAAATTACATGCGCAACAAGGGCAGATTGAGCAACAACGCCAGCAGTTGGCGCTATTAACCTCGAGTCAGCATGAAGACATGGAGCGGCTCAATGATGTGCAGTATGAGCAAGCAGCATTAGACATTCGTTTAAATCCTTTGCTGGCGCAAGTGCCAACGCGTGAGCAAGAAGCGAGTCATGCGCAGCTGAATTTGACTCAAACCACGCTTCAAATTCAGCAACTGCGGATGCAACAGCAAACCGCAGAGCTAGAAACACAGACGCGTCAGATTCGCATTGAGTCGTTAAATACGGCATTAGATCGCGCAATTTTTCAGCAGACGGGTTTGGCAGAAGAACAAGGACGTGTTCACATCGAATTGCAAAACGTGCAGGCTGCTTTACCGCAATTGTCTGCGCTCTTAGTGGAATGTGAAGCTGAGGCACTTGCTGCCGATACGCTTTGGCAAACGCGCCAAGCCGATCTCAAACAAGCACAAACTTCGTTGCAGCAATTAGAACAAGATCGTCAAATTCAAACCCAAGCTGAAAATACTTTGCGTGATGCGCTTGAAAATACACGCTTGGCTTGGCAAGAAGAGAAGAGTCATCTGGCGCAATTGGATGAGCAGTTTGCCAGTGTGGAAGCGTCTGTTCCTGATGTGAATCAAACGCCGAATCCATCGGGTAAAACTGAGGCTACATTACAGACTGATTTAACTCAGTTAGACAATTCAATTCAACGCCTCGGCGAACTGAATTTGGCTGCGCCAGCAGAGCTTGCTGAAGTCACTGCGCGCTTTGATGAGCTGAAACATCAGATGGACGATCTTGATCAAACGTTGCTTCAACTTGATGATGCGATGCAAACCATTGATCGTGAAACACGTAGCTTATTTATGACAACCTTTGATCAAGTGAATACTGAGTTGCAGTTGTTATTCCCTAAAGTCTTTGGTGGGGGTGAAGCCCGCTTGATTTTGGAAGATGGTTGGCAGTCTGGTGTGCGTTTTATGGCACAGCCTCCTGGTAAGCGGAATAGTAGTATTGCCTTATTATCAGGTGGCGAAAAAGCGTTAACTGCTTTATCCTTGGTTTTTGCAATTTTTAAATTAAATCCAGCCCCTTTTTGTTTGTTGGATGAAGTAGATGCGCCGTTAGACGATGCAAACGTAGCAAGATTTTGTCGATTGGTAACAGACCTGTCTACAAGTGTGCAATTCATATACATTACCCATAATAAGTTAGCGATGATGATGGCAGGTGAGTTAATGGGCGTGACAATGCCAGAAGCAGGGATTTCTAAACTAGTCGCCGTAAACTTAGACGAAGCTGAAACGCTCGTTGCGTCAGGAGGAGTTTAAGTCATGGATATTCTGGTTATTCTCGGGGTGTTTGTTGCCGTTGTATTGATTCTCGTTGGCTTGTATATGATTGTGCAGCCTAAGGTAGTTGCTAGCGAGATTGCGCCGATTATTGATGAGCCTGAAGAGATCGTTTCGCCTCAAATCGAACTGGGCTTGGAACCTGTATCAGAGCCAGAACGCATTGAGCCAGTCATTTCCGCGAATGATTTTATTACTCAGACCATCAATCAGCATGCGTTTAATCATTCTGTTTATGCGTTACCAAGCGATCATAAAGAAGTTGAACCTATTGAGTTTGAGCACTTGTTAGATGTTCATGCCGATACAGCTGTGCCGCTGTTAGCTGAAGGTGACCTAAAACATAAAGATCTTGAGTTATTGCAAATCGCTGATCAAGAGCCAAATGGATTGGATGCCATGTTGGATGATTTAGCGCAAGCAACCGCGTTAACGGAAATGGCGCGACAAGGTGATATTGTTTCTGATTTAAATCAAGGCTATGAAGCTTTAAATCCACATCCTGACATGCATCTTGCTGCTGCCGTTCCAGATGTGATTGGTACAACCCAATTATCAGCATGGGAAGGCGAAAGTGCACTGATTGATGAGCATTTGGCTGAGCATACACGAAGTGAAGAAGACAGCATTTTGGTGCAAGCTGAGCAAATTATTGCAATTCATTTAGTACCTAGAAGTGGACGTCCGCTCGAAGGTCGACAAGTAATGCAGTTGTTACGTAAGTACGGGTTACGCTTTGGTGAAATGGATTTATTTCATCGCTTTGAAGACACCTCTGGTGATGGCGCAATGATGTTCAGCGTGCTGAAATATACCCAAGAAGGACCTGCAGGCTTCGATTTAGATACGATGGAACAAGAACAATTCGAAGGATTATCATTCTTCTTAGCATTGCCTGGTATTAAGCCTTTACAAGGGTTTGATATGATGATGAGTACTGCTCAGAGACTTGGGCAAGAGTGTTATGCAAACTTACTTGATGATGAAATGAACCTACTGAGTGAACAATTAAAAAGTCATTATCGTCATCGTGTGCTGGATTTTAGACCATCCCATTGATCCTGCAATATCCGCAGTATTCAGAGTTTGAACGAATGTTTTGAACTCAAATTATTGCGGAAACTTCACTTATAGAACGAAAATATTAATAATTAAGGACCGTTCATTTCCTAAAAACCATAATATTTAAGAACTACCTGTTTCCTAAAGATATTTAATAATAAATTGTTTTTTAATATTATTTAAATCATTGAATTTAGGTAATATTTATTTGTGTATTTTCTTGTTTTTCATAAAATAATTATGGGGTTCTACGACCATTCGTCGGATTTTTGTACCGTTAAATTTTCTTCTGTGTGATATTCGCATTTGTCAAATATTGACAGAATCACATACATTGTGACAAAAATTATACTAAAGCCGAATCAAGGACAATTCCATGAAAGTATCAACTCTTGTGTTTACAGGAACGTTGTTAGCGTCTTCACTCGCTTCAGCGACAACCGCTTCTTATCAATTCTGTAGTACTTCCGGTAGCACTTCCAGTTGTAAAACTGGCGGCAGTGCGACGGTGACTTCAACCTATGCGCAAACCAAATATCCTTTGGTCATGGCACATGGTATGGGTGGTTTTACCGCAATT
Source organism: Moraxellaceae bacterium (assembly GCA_025363155.1). Taxonomy (GTDB): domain Bacteria; phylum Pseudomonadota; class Gammaproteobacteria; order Pseudomonadales; family Moraxellaceae; genus Aquirhabdus. The sequence continues at coordinate 1,222 of JANYEL010000031.1, read as the reverse complement.
GGTGGATTGTCGATTGGACAGTATTTTTATGGTATTAATTCCGATTTGACTGCAAATGGTGCAAAAGTGTTTGCAACCCAAGTCACTTCATTTGATTCGTCATATGTTCGGGGCGAGCAGTTACTTAGCCAAGTCAAACAAATTATGGCGATCACAGGTTCCCCGAAAGTCAATTTGATTGGGCACAGCCAAGGTACGATGGATTCACGTTATGTTGCAGCAATCATTCCAAGTAAGATTGCATCAGTAACGGGTGTCGGTGGTCCAAACTTGGGTTCACCCGTTGCCGATACGATCAAAGCTGCGAGTACGATTCCTGTACTTGGGCCAGTATTAAAGCCACTTATTACAGGCGGTATTGATGCGTTCTTCAAGCTTTTGGATATGTCATCAGGTCAAGCCTATACCAACAGCTCATGGAATGGTTTGAATCAGTTAACCACAGTAGGTAGTGCCGCATTTAACGCACAATTCCCACAAGGAATGCCGTCCACAAAATGTGGTAACGGTGCGGATTCTGGCAATGGAGATGGAGATGGTGATGGGTCTAGTGTCGTGAAGTATTACTCTTGGGGTGGTACAAAAAATCTGACTAACTTACTTGATATTTCTGATCCATTTCTGGCATTAACTGGCTTGATGATTCCGGGTCCAAATGATGGTCTAGTTGGACAATGTTCTAGCCATCTAGGTCTTGTTATTCGTGATAACTACTCACAGAATCACTTGGATGAAGTGAACTTGGTGTTTGGTTTGGTTGATGTTTTCTCTGCAAGTCCTGTGACGTTGTATCGTAATCAAGCGAACCGTTTGAAAACTGCAGGGCTTTAATTTCTTAGACTGCAACATGAATTAGAAAAAGGATTGCAATGTAAATTGCAGTCCTTTTTTATGCGTGCTGTTTGTTGAGTTGTGCATAGGTTAATAATACAAATCACCAAATCTAATTTTTCAATGCTTTAAATGGCTTATCTAACTTGAATAGATGACGTTTATCACTGAAAATGGCTGCATACTTTTATCGCGTTATCAAACGTCGGTTAAGACAATGTTTTGCTGTTTAAGGAATTGATATGACAGGTGATTTATTCGGCGACGTAAATGATATTGCTCATCACGAAGAGAGTCATATAAATTCTGATCATAAAAATGTGGTGGAGAAAATGCGTCAGCTCATTGAGCTGATTCGCGAGCACAGTCATGCCTATTATGTGATGGATGC
>JANYEL010000237.1 GCA_025363155.1 Moraxellaceae bacterium | reverse complement strand
GCTAGAAGCCTACCGCCAACACGTTGCTGAACGTGCCCTGCTTGGTGTCCCACCAAAGCCGCTCGATGAAGCGCAAGTTGCAAGCCTTGTTGAACTGTTGAAAAACCCACCAGCAGGCGAAGAAGCCTTCTTGGTTGATTTACTTGAAAACCGCATTCCACCCGGTGTAGACCAAGCTGCTTATGTTAAAGCTGCATTCTTGGCTGCGATCACCAAAGGTCAAGCATCTTCACCATTGATCAGCAAAGAACGTGCTGTGTTCTTGCTCGGCACAATGCTCGGTGGTTACAACGTTGAGCCACTCGTTGCTGCATTGGATGATGCGCAATTGGCAGCTGGCGCGGCTGAAGCGTTGAAGAAAACATTGTTAGTGTTCAACGCATTCCATGATGTTGAAGAAAAAGCAAAAGCAGGCAATGCACAAGCGAAAGCAGTATTGCAATCATGGGCTGACGCTGAATGGTTCACAAGCCGCCCAGAAGTCGCACAAAAAATCACTGTCACTGTTCTTAAAGTCACTGGCGAAACCAACACCGACGACTTGTCACCAGCGCAAGACGCTTGGTCACGTCCAGATATTCCATTGCACGCAAATGCGATGTTGAAAAACGTCCGTGATGGCATCAACCCAGAAAAAGCTGGCGAAATCGGTCCAATCAAACAAATCGAAGCATTGAAAGCAAAAGGTCACATTGTTGCTTATGTTGGCGACGTGGTGGGTACTGGTTCAAGCCGTAAATCAGCGACTAACTCGGTTCTTTGGTTCACTGGCGATGACTTGCCATTCATTCCAAACAAACGTGATGGCGGCGTATGTATCGGTACCAAGATTGCTCCGATTTTCTTCAACACCATGGAAGACGCAGGCGCACTGCCGTTTGAAGCGGATGTTGCTAACCTGAACATGGGCGATGTCATCGACATTTTCCCATACGAAGGCAAAATCACTAAAAATGGCACAGATGAAGTTCTGTCTACATTTGAATTGAAATCACAAGTATTGCTTGATGAAGTTCGTGCTGGCGGTCGTATCAATCTGATTATCGGTCGTGGTTTGACTGGTAAAGCACGTGAAGCGTTGGGTCTGCCAGTTTCGACTCTGTTCCGTATGCCAGTACAACCAGCTGACACTGGCAAGGGTTACACCCAAGCACAGAAAATGGTTGGTCGTGCATGTGGCTTGCCAGAAGGCAAAGGCGTTCGTCCAGGTACATACTGCGAACCAAAAATGACTACTGTCGGTTCACAGGACACCACAGGTCCAATGACCCGTGATGAATTGAAAGACTTGGCATGTTTGGGCTTCTCTGCTGACCTCGTCATGCAGTCATTCTGCCACACTGCTGCATATCCAAAACCAGTTGACGTAACAACGCATCACACATTGCCTGACTTCATCATGAATCGTGGTGGTGTAAGTTTGCGTCCAGGCGACGGTATCATCCATAGCTGGTTGAACCGTATGTTGTTGCCAGACACAGTCGGTACTGGTGGTGACTCACATACTCGTTTCCCAATCGGTATTTCTTTCCCAGCGGGTTCAGGTTTGGTTGCGTTTGCTGCGGCAACTGGCGCGATGCCACTCGATATGCCTGAATCAGTATTGGTTCGCTTCAAAGGCAAAATGCAACCAGGTATCACTTTACGTGACCTCGTTCATGCGATTCCTTATGCAGCGATTCAACGTGGCGAATTGACCATCGAGAAGAAAGGCAAGAAAAACGTATTCAACGGTCTGATCCTTGAAATCGAAGGTTTGGAAGATTTGACTGTAGAACAAGCATTTGAATTGTCAGATGCGTCTGCTGAGCGTTCTGCTGCAGGTTGTTCGATCACATTGTCAGAAGCGTCAGTTGCTGAATACCTGACTTCTAACATGACGATGTTGAAGTGGATGATTTCTCAAGGTTACGGCGATGCGCGTACTATGGCGCGTCGTGTTGAAGCGATGGAAAAATGGTTGGCGAATCCAACACTATTGCGTGCTGACGCTGATGCTGAATACGCAACCATCTATGAAATCGACTTGAACGAAATCAAAGAACCAATCCTGTGCTGCCCGAACGATCCAGATGATGCGAAACCATTGTCACAAGTTGCGGGTACCAAGATTGATGAAGTGTTCATCGGTTCATGTATGACTAACATCGGTCACTTCCGTGCTGCTGGTAAGCTGCTAGACAAAGTTGAGGGTGGTTCACTCGCAACACGTCTATGGTTGGCTCCTCCAACACGTATGGATGAACATCAGTTGATGGAAGAAGGTTACTACAACATTTACGGTCGTGCTGGTGCGCGTACTGAAATGCCAGGTTGCTCTCTGTGTATGGGTAACCAAGCACGTGTTGCGCCGAACACCACTTGTGTATCAACTTCTACGCGTAACTTCCCGAACCGTTTGGGTCAAGGCGCGAACGTGTATTTGGCTTCTGCTGAATTGGCGTCTGTTGCTGCTGTACTGGGCAAGTTGCCAACGGTTGAAGAATACATGGGTTATGCAGCAACGATTAACAGCATGTCAGCTGACATTTATCAATATTTGAACTTCGATAAGATGTCTGAATATACTGATAAAGCTGACAAAATCGAAACTGGTAAGATTAGTGTTGCTCAGTTGACTTAATTGTCTGTTTGAGTTGAACTAAAAAAGCCCCTGCTTGGAAAAGTGGGGGCTTTTGTTTGTTAATTTTAAAAACCAAAAAATGAAGGGATGTTTGTAAATTGAATAATTTTTTTGAAGTGAAGTTTTTACATTTATTTTTACTGATTAGTGTGTTCACCGTAGGACTTTCAACGGTCGGATGTAGTCAAAAACCATTAGATCCAAAGCTGCAGGCTATTGATTGTCCAGGTTCTGTGAAAAATTCTTATGTTGATACCTATTATGGTAATACTAGGATTAAACAAATTTGTATGCCTAAAGAAGAAATGAAAGCAATGGATGGTTTGGATTGTAAAAATACGAAAGCAGCTGCCAAACTTCAAGTTTGTGAGTACGCGGATCGTATACAATTTTTTGCCGACGAAAATAATAAGGTTCACATTGGAATGCCTTCTTCAGGGGCTCCTGCAAAAGGTGTGACAACATTTTCAATGGAGCCAATTACCTTTACGCCTCCAACTACCGATAATTCTTCGTATAACGCACTCTTTCAAAGTTATAAGCTTGATCCAAGTCAGCTTAATATTCCTAAAGGATTCGAACCTATCAATGATGTAACCTGCAGTAAGTCTAATGGAGTGATTCACAATTGGGATGGCTGCAGTTTTAAATTTAAGCATGGAGACTCTGATTGGTATTTTACTGTTGGAATTTCTGCTGCTTCACAGGGAAATATTCCAGAAGCAGATGCGATTGATGCAATTAATAACTGGTCAAAATATTTACCTTTGCTATTAGAAATAAAAAGCTAGGACCTATATTTCCTTCTTAAAAAGCTCAAGCCAGCGTAGGCTGCGCACTGCACACCTTTATTAAAAATCAATAATATGAGGCTGCGCAATGTGCACACTACATCACTGACAAAATCGAGACTGGTATAATCAATGTTGCTCAATTGACTTAATTTTGTTGAATTGAGTTTGATTTAAGAAAAGCTACTCAATTTTGGGTAGCTTTTTTATATTTATATGTTTATTTTTTCCGAAAATTTGCTATTGTAATAATTACTTAAATGGAGTTTAGTAATGAAGTTGCACTTGGCGTGTGGGACAAATATCCTTTCAGGTTGGACAAATGTAGATTTAGAGCCTATTGGCGCAGGTGTGATTCAGCATGATTTGACGCAACACTTGCCATTTCCAGATGATTCTGCTGACTTCATCTATTCAGAACACTTTATAGAGCATATTCCTAAAGAGTCTGCTTATGCGTTTGTCTCTCAATGTTTTAATAAGCTTAAGCCAGGTGGAACAATTCGGATTAGTACTCCAAATTTGGCTCGTTTAGTGCGGCAATATGAGCAAGGAAGAGTAGATGGTTGGCATAATGTTGGGTGGGAACCTGAGACGCTTGCCGATATGCTTAATGAGGGAATGACGTCTGATGGTCGTCGCTATTTGTACGATGTTTCAGAACTCGAAAAAATTTTAAAAATGAGTGGCTTTCATTATGTGACCCCCCAGAAGTGGGGAGTGAGTAGGAATGAAGAGTTTAATCAAATAGAATCTCGTCCAGATAGTGGCGAAATTATTTTAGAAGCATCCAAGCCACAAGAAAAATTAAAACATCCCAGAGTTTCAATTGTGATGCCCTCATATAATCATGAGGCTTATGTTGGTGCCGCAATTGATAGCGTATTAAATCAAACATTCCAAGATTTTGAACTAGTAATTACTGACGATGGATCGTCAGATAGGACTGCCGATATCATTGCTAGTTACACCGATCCTCGTATTAAATTCAACCGCTCTACAAAAAATAAAGGTATTAGTTGGAGTTTAAATGATGCAATCCGCCGATCCCAAGGCGAGTATATTGCTTGTTTAGCTTCTGATGATGAGTTTCTAGAGCATAAGTTGAAAGTACAGGTTGAGTTTCTTGATGCTCATCCAGAGATAGGTGCGGTTTTTGCCTATCCAAGGATGATTGATGAGGTTGGTAAGAATTTACCGACCGAAGAGCAAGCTAAACAAGTCAGCATATTTTATCAAGAAAATAGAACTCAGACTGAGTGGTTGTTGAGATTGTTTCAAGGTAATTGTTTGTGCGCACCGACAGTAATGGTAAGAAGGTCATGTCATGATGCGATAGGACTTTATAGTCCAAGTTTACGTTCGTTGCAAGATCACGAAATGTGGGTGAGGCTCTTGCAGATTACCAATATACATATCATGAAAGAGACTTTAATACGTAAGCGTATTTTTAAAGATGAGCGTCATGAAAGTGGAAATCGCCCTGATCAACTTAGAAGAGGATCATGGGAGATAGTCAAGATTCTTAAAAGATACTTATCTCTACCTGATTCTTTATGGTATCCAATGATTAGTGGTCTAGTTGATGTTTCAATGTTCTCTAAACTAACGAGTTATAAAAGGGAGCTTGAGTTTGTTGCTTTGTGTACTCAATTGCTAGGTGGAGCTCAGCTAATTGCAGCGATGCAGGTCTTAGAGTCGATTGAAGATGAGTCCGATGAGAACGTTATTCCTATCAATAAGATATACAATGAACTTACGGCAAATATAGGATACAATTTTTCTATTCATAAGGATTTTCTTACAATTCTAAAAGAAAATTTATGAGTAAATTAAAGTGATTTTTGTACAAGATATTGTATGAAGACTATGACTGCATCATTTATTAGAAACTAAATGATGCAGTCATAAATTATCAAAATCTAAAGCAAACTAATTTCATCTCAAATAGAGCTAGCAAGAAATATCAGATCTCTAAGATCTAATAGATACCACACTTGCCCCTCCAGCCATTTCATGTAAAATTAAGAGAACCCTCGATGCGCCTCACAACGTTTTTGAGAGACATCGAATGGCAAATATCCCCAACTCTGAACCAACCTCCGCTCAATTGCGTGCAGTCATCAGCACGCAAACTGAAATTGCTATACTTGGACTCAATCTCAAAGGCGTCATGACGATGATTGCGGAACAAGCGCAAGTCATTACAGGTTCTTCTGGTGCAGTTGTTGAATTAGCTGAAGGCGATGATATGGTCTATCGCGCCGTTGCGGGCATCGCCTCAAGCAAGCGTAGGGTGCGCACTGCGCACCTTTATCAAATTAGTCAACAAAAATGTGCACCCTACATCACTCACCAAACTCTCCATCATCATAGGCCATGCCCTAATCGACGGGATACACACTAGAATTCATGTGTCTGTGGAATGTTGAATATGGCCAAACGACTGCACGCTTAACATATCCATGTTTTACAGGATTAAAGTGAATATAATCCATGTGTTTCGCAAAATCGTCTTCATCCTGAATCTGCTGCTCCCAGAAACGACGTTGCCAGATTCCTGCCTCATTTCGTTTAATATTTGATAATGACATCCCTTTCGTAGCTGTCGCATATTCAGGGCAATATCGAGATACCGATCGTTTGATGAGCCCCTTCTTTTCCCAAAGTTAGCATCATTTTCAGGAAGTGTCCAGATTGTATGTAAGTGATCAGGCAGCATCACCCAAGCATCAACTTCAAACGGCAATGATTGCCGAACCTCATGTATGGCGGGGTTCGTCGCACAGGATCAGCCTTCTTTTAAATGTGACCAATGTGAAGAAATATGTACCTCCAACGGCATGTGATCTGCGATAGTTTGACATTATTATTTTTCCTAAGTTTTTATTATATGTTTGAAATTGTTTGTTAATGATAAACCAGATTGGTGCGCAGTGTGCACCCTTGTATTATGACTCTGCACCTTGTTAGATTACATTGCTAACGATAGTGCCTGATGGAATGGAGTTGTGTGCACCCTTGAGCTAATAACTCGTAACGTAGATCCAGCCCATTTCATCAGTTTAATCCATTTTAAC
>JANYEL010000210.1 GCA_025363155.1 Moraxellaceae bacterium | reverse complement strand
GTGGGAAATTATATTTTTGTAGAAAATTCACTCCACCTTGCAAGACCTTTAATTCATATCCCTCTACGTCAATTTTTATCAAAGATGGACATTGATTCACTTCCAAATCATCTAAGCGAATAATATTGACTTCGACTTCTTGGTTTAGCGGCTTAGTATTGACGTTTCCTGTTTTTTCAAGATATGACGGGTCAAGAGAAAATCCACCGATATTGATCGATGCGGCATAATCAACTGAGGGGAGTAGAGTCTTTCCAGTGTAATCTCCCACCGCAGACCAAAAAGCGTAAACATTCTCTAAACGATTTAGAAAAATATTACCACTTAATTGATAAAAAACAATTCGCTGCGGTTCAAAGCAATAAACCTTGCCACCCGTTTTTTCAAGTTGTTTAGCCATTGGAATGGCATAAGCGCCTAAATTAGCACCGATGTCTAATACCAAAGAGTTCGGTTCACTACAAAAAGCCATGCTAATGTGCAGTAAATGTTCATCCCAGACTCCAGAGAACACGAGCTGATGAGAGATACTGTCATTAGTGCAGAGTAGTAAGTATCTTGTATCTGAAGTTCCGTCTAAAATTTGAACTCTTGGTAATGTCATTTCATAGGCTCGTAGTAAGATTTATTTCTAGGGGCTGTCGTCGATAAGTTAAATCTTAATCCAAATCAGTAACCTTCGGATGGGTTTACGTGATTAATATTTGTTGATCTTTAAAAAAAGTATACCATCACTTTGTGATTGGGTTTGAGTTTCATAATCGGTGATGGACTTAAACCCAACCGACGTGGTGTGAATCCAAACAAAAAAATGCCAGCAATCTCAAAAGACTGCTGGCATTTTTAGAACTGAAATTAACGCTTATCCATTCAATAAGTTCTTCAGTAACTCATTGACCTGACTTGGATTTGCTTTGCCTTTTGAGGCTTTCATGATTTGACCCACCAAACCATTGAATGCCTTTTCTTTGCCAGCACGATATTCCTCAACCATCTTCTCGTTTGTCGCCAAGACTTCTTTGATAATGGCTTCAATCGCGCCAGTATCAGTTTCTTGCTTCAAACCTTTTGCAGAAATAATGTCATCCGCAGATTCGCCATTGCCTTGCATCATTTCGGTAAAGACGACTTTAGCAATTTTTCCGCTAATCGTATTATCCGCAATGCGTGCAACCAAACCACCCAGTTGAGTTGGCGTGACAGGTGAGTCAGCCAATTCTTTTTCTGCTTTATTCAGTGCGCCGAGCAAATCGCCCATCACCCAGTTCGCCACAATCTTCGCTTGGCTAATGCCTGCAGTTTTTACAGCATCTTCGTAGAAATCAGCCAATTCACGTGCACCATTCATGATGCGCGCATCGTATTCACTGAGCTGATATTGCTCAACAAAACGGCTTCTGCGTGCTTCAGGAAGTTCTGGTAATTCAGAGCGAATCTGTTCGATTTGCGCTTCGGTAATAACCACAGGCAACAAGTCAGGGTCAGGGAAGTAACGGTAATCGTTGGCTTCTTCTTTACTGCGCATTGCGCGGGTTTCGTTTTTGTTTGGATCATACAAACGGGTTTGCTGAATCACACGACCGCCACCTTCGATGAGGTCAATTTGACGCTCGACTTCGGCTTCAATGGCACGTTCGATAAAACGGAACGAGTTAATGTTTTTCAGCTCACAACGTGTGCCGAAGTCTGGTGCGTCTGGTTTGCGAATTGAGATGTTACAATCGCAGCGGAATGAACCTTCAGCCATATTGCCATCGCTAATACCGAGCCAGCGCACGAGCAAATGAATCGTCTTTGCATACGCCACAGCTTCTGTCGCCGAGCGCATATCAGGTTCACTTACGATTTCAAGCAGCGGCGTGCCAGCACGATTCAAGTCGATGCCAGTCATGCCTGCGAAATCTTCATGCAGCGATTTACCCGCATCTTCTTCCAAATGCGCGCGCGTCACGCCAACGCGTTTGACCGTGCCATCTTCCAGCACGATGTCCAAATGTCCTTTGCCGACAATCGGGTCGTCCATTTGGCTGATTTGATAGCCTTTTGGTAGATCAGGGTAGAAGTAGTTTTTACGCGCAAACACTGAAGCTCGGCAAATTTCTGCATCAATGCCTAAACCGAAACGAACTGCTTTATTAACCACTTCGCGATTCAATACAGGCAAAGTGCCTGGCAAAGCTAAGTCGATCAAACTTGCTTGTGTATTCGGTTCAGCACCAAACGCCGTTGGTGAGCCTGAGAAAATTTTACTTTGCGTGTTCAGTTGGCAATGGATTTCTAAACCAATAACCACTTCCCAACCTTGGATGAGTTGATCCTTTCTGGCGCGGATTTCTGTATTCATGCTTGTACTCCCGCAGTGTCCAAAGCAAGAGGCGCACGTTGTTTATGCCAATCTGTATGCTGTTGATATTGATGAATGATATTCAGTAGTTTGCTTTCTGACCAATAAGGGCCAATCAATTGCAGACCAACAGGTAACGGGGAACAGTTCGCTTGACCGCTATAACTGGTATCAAAACCAACAGGTGCGCTAATCGCTGGCAAGCCCGCAAGGTTCACCGCGATGGTGTAAATGTCACCCAAATACATCGCCACAGGATCTTGTTTCGCGCCAATGCCATACGCAGCAGTCGGAGCGGTTGGACCTGCAATCACGTCACATTGTTCAAAGGCTTTAATAAAGTCATTTTGAATCAGGCGACGTACTTTTTGCGCTTTCAAATAATACGCATCGTAGTAACCTGCTGATAACGCATACGTTCCAACCAGAATACGACGTTGTACTTCATCACCAAAACCTTCAGTGCGCGAACGTGTATACAAGTCCATCAGGTCTTTTGGATTTTCACAACGATGACCAAAACGCACACCATCGTAGCGCGACAAATTGCTTGACGCTTCAGCAGGAGCAATCAGGTAATAGGCTGGAATTGCCGCATCAGTCGTTGTCAGGTTAATCCA
>JANYEL010000206.1 GCA_025363155.1 Moraxellaceae bacterium | reverse complement strand
GCTGCCCTCGACTCAGTGTCTTAAGGCTGATTAGCCAGTTATTAAAGTCCGAGTGCTTCATGATATTTAGCCTCCCGTCTATTTTATAACCAGTATAAACCTTATTTTATTTTTCAACTGTTAACGCAGACATAGCTTTTCCTAAGGAGGGAGTTTTTTTTACTTCGTAAAAAATATAAAATCTCCTCCCATTGAAAAATGGAGGTTGGGAGGGATTTTGCTTTTGAATTTAAACTACCTAACTTTCGCCCGTCGAATCACCTTATACAACAACGTCGGTGACACCCGCGACAACAGCGCAGCAACCTTCTCTTTCGTACCACCAATCACAATATATTCACGCCCAGCCAGCAACGCCTTCACTGTTTTTTCAGCAAAATCCGTCGCGCTCATTGCACCAGCTTGTGCGTCATCCATCGAACCTAATTCCGAGCCATCGCCCACCAGCGCAGCGACTGAAACATTTGTTTTGACAAAACCAGGGAACACGACGCTCACGCCAATACCCTGCCCGCCAACTTCAGCGCGCAAACTATTTGCCCACATATGCACGGCTGCTTTTGCCGCACTATAACTGCCGCGATATTGTGTTCCAACCAATCCTGCAACACTGGAAATCACGACCACTTTGCCCTGCTTACGTTTCAACATATCAGGCAACACTTTGCACGTCAGGTTCACCACCGCAAAATAATCGACTTCCATCAATCGACGATCAACCGCCGTGTCGGTATCGCGAATCAATGAGCGTTGGCTAATACCAGCATTATTGATCAGCCAATCGACTTGTCCCATTTCTTTGGCAATTTCAAAATAAGCGGTATCGCACGCAACATCGTCCGTCACGTCCAACGACACAGTCATAAAGCGACCATGACCGACTTGCGCGCACGCCGCCTTCACACGTTCTAATTCTTCTATTCGTCGCGCAGTGAGCACCAGATTCGCACCACGCGTTGCACACGCAATCGCCAGCGCCTCACCAATTCCACTCGATGCGCCTGTAATCCAAATCGTTTTATGCGCCAGTGGTCCGCGAAAATTAGCTTCCATTGTTATTACTCTCATTTACTAAAGTTATTAGGTCATGAGGCATGTTATTACAAATCGCGGCACTGAAATATCGGGATCACGACATTCTCATAAATATTCGTACAAATCTCATCGCAAGCACAGTTTGATGCATTCATTCGCAAAACTGTCTATTTCCAACTCAAAATTTAGCATCAAAATCCGCTACAATAGTCCCCATATTTTTTATTCATAATTTTGCATTTTAAATGCTGGACTATTTTTTACTGGATTGCCATGACTGCGCCCGATACAACCAACGCCCAAACAACAAATTCCGATAGCACCTTAGCCACCACTTACGATCCTGCCGCGATTGAGGGTCATTGGTATGCTAAATGGGAAGAAAATGGTTACTTCAAACCATCGGGCACAGGCGAGCCATTCACTATCATGATTCCACCGCCGAACGTGACGGGCAGCCTGCACATGGGTCATGGTTTTAACAATGCGATCATGGATGCGTTGACCCGTTTTCATCGTATGAAAGGTCACAACACCTTGTGGCAACCGGGCACCGATCACGCGGGCATCGCAACGCAAATGGTTGTTGAACGTCAACTCGGCGCGGAAGGCATTAGCCGTCATGACTTAGGTCGTGAAAAGTTCCTCGAAAAAGTATGGGAATGGAAAGAACAATCAGGCGGCACGATCACCCAACAGATTCGTCGTTTAGGCTCATCGGTTGATTGGTCACGCGAACGCTTTACCATGGATGATGGCCTGTCGAATGCCGTGAAAGAAGTGTTTGTTCGCTTGCACGAAGAAGGCTTGATCTATCGCGGCAAACGCTTGGTCAACTGGGATCCAAAGCTACACACCGCCCTGTCAGACCTCGAAGTTGAAAGCGTTGAAACCGCAGGCAACCTATGGCATTTCAAATACTTCTTTGCTGACGAAAGCCTCAAAACGCAAGAAGGTAATAATTACCTCGTTGTCGCCACGACACGTCCAGAAACCTTGCTCGGCGATACCGCCGTTGCGGTCAATCCTGCCGATGAACGCTATCAACATCTGATTGGCAAACAAGTTCGCTTGCCATTGTCAGGTCGTTTGATCACGATTATTGCTGATGATTATGTGGAAAAAGACTTTGGAACAGGCTGTGTAAAAATCACCCCAGCGCATGACTTCAATGACTTTGAAATGGGCAAACGTCATAACTTGCCAATGATCAACATTTTCAATCTCAATGCCGAAGTGTTATCAGACTTTGATTTCTTTGAAAAAGCAGGCGCGCCAATTTCTGCAACCCTTCCCGCCCCTGCGGAATATGTCGGTTTGGAGCGCTTTGCTGCGCGTAAAAAACTGGTTGCCGAAGCAACTGAAAATGGCTGGCTCGACAAGATCGAACCGTACACATTGAAAGCACCAAAAGGTGACCGTTCAGGCGTGATCGTAGAGCCATTATTGACCGACCAATGGTATGTCAGCATGGCGGAACTCGCCAAGCCAGCGATTGATGCAGTGCAAAACGGCGATATTAAATTCGTGCCTGAGCAATACAGCAACATGTACATGGCGTGGATGAACAACCTGCAAGATTGGTGTATTTCACGTCAATTGTGGTGGGGTCATCGCATCCCTGCGTGGTATGACGCAACTGGCAATATCTACGTCGGTCGTGATGAGGCAGAAGTTCGCGCGAAGCATGGTTTGCCAAATGATCTGTCGCTACGCCAAGACGAAGACGTGCTCGACACATGGTTCTCCTCTGCGCTGTGGACGTTCTCAACGCTCGACTGGACTGGCGATGAAGCCAAAGATGCACACAATGAATTTCTCAAAACCTTCCATTCAACCGATGTGTTGGTGACGGGTTTTGACATCATTTTCTTCTGGGTTGCGCGGATGATCATGATGACGCTGCACTTCGTCAAGAACGAAGACGGCACGCCACAAGTACCGTTTAAAACCGTGTATGTCCATGGTTTGGTGCGCGATGGTGAAGGACAGAAAATGTCCAAATCCAAAGGTAACGTCCTCGACCCAATTGATCTGATCGACGGTATCGACTTAGAAACTCTGGTGGCAAAACGTACTACTGGTTTAATGAATCCTAAAGATGCCGCCAAGATCGAAAAATCAACGCGTAAAGAATTTGCTGAAGGTTTACAACCTTACGGTACGGATGCGCTGCGATTCACGTTCTGCGCGCTGGCAAATACTGGTCGCGACATCAAATTTGACCTGAAACGTGTCGAAGGTTATCGCAACTTCTGCAACAAGATTTGGAACGCGACCCGCTTCGTGATGATGAACTGCGAAGGGCACGAAATAGCCCAAGTCGCACGTCCTGAACTATGGGAATTGCCAGAGCAATGGATCGTCAGCCGTTTGCAACGCTGCGAAGAAGCTGTACATAAAGCCTTTGCGGACTATCGTTTAGATATGGTTGCACAAACGATTTATGACTTTGTCTGGACAGAATATTGCGACTGGTATGTTGAACTCACCAAGCCTGTGCTGAATGGCGATACTGCGCCAGAACGCAAAGCCGAAGTGCGCCGCGTGTTGTTAGCGACATTGGAAACTTGCTTGCGCTTGTTGCATCCGCTAATGCCGTTCCTCACGGAAGAAATCTGGCAGACGCTAGCGCCGATGATTGGTCGCAAGAACACCGATTCGATCATGTTGGCAACTTATCCGCAACCTGATCACAGCAAGATCAGTGCACAAGCAGAATCCGATATGCAATGGCTGCAAGATTTGATTACTGCGGTGCGTAACATTCGCGGTGAGATGAATCTGGGTAATGCTCGCCTCCTCCCTGTACTGATTCAGAATGTTTCTTCGACAGAACAAGAACAGCTTGCGCGTATTGCACCGCTGTTTAAGGCTTTGGCGAAGGTTGAATCTTTGGACATTCTGGCGGTTGGCGATGAGCCACCGTTGTCATCGAGTTCAATGATTGGTCAAGTGAGTTTGTTTGTGCCGATGAAGGGTTTGATTGATCCGAAGGCGGAACAGGCGCGCTTGCAGAAAGAGATGGATAAGCTGCAAAAAGCCGTCGAGATGCTGGCGAATAAATTGTCCAATGAGGGTTTCGTGGCGAAAGCACCACCAGCGGTTGTGGAGGTTGAGCGGGCAAAGTTGGCAGAACAACGTGAGCAGCTGGGTCGTTTGCAGGTGCAGATGGGGCAATTGGCGGCGTTGTAAGGTTTATAGGAAACGTAAGCTGCGGCAAGCCTTCAGCTTACGTTTCCAAATTTGAAAAATGAAATCCCATCTATTACAATAACCATAAGATATTGTTAACAATAATTAAAACGCAAACCAAGTCACATAATTAGAAACTATATCTTTAACCAAAACTATAATTACTTTTAGGAAACAAAAATGATTCCATTTGGCATGATGACGGCGACGACCGATCATGGTGGTACTGTCATGGCGACACAACAACAGGCAATCGCGAACGGAATGGCATTTTTACGTGCTGGAGATGGGTTCGTCTGTCCTAAATGCAAGGTGTGGTCTACGCTCATCATGAGCAATCAAAGCATCATCATGTTTGGCAAGCCAGTTGCATTTGCTGGAGATATGTTTACTTGCGGAGCGACTTTGATGCCGAATCAGCGTCTTGTGGGTGGTGATAAGCAAGCTGGAGGAAATACTAGTTCAAGTAAGGCAGCAACCCAACAAATTTATGATCATCAATTCGTTTTGAAAGATACTGCTGGAAATGTGATGGCTAATTTCGCTTATACAATGAAATTGCCATCAGGCGAGATCGTACATTGTGTGACTGATAGTGCAGGGAAAACGCAACGACATGTCACTGATGGCGCACAAGAATTAAAAATACATGTTGGCCATTTGGAAAAATAAATATGAATGCACCTCTTGGCTCTGGTTTAACGAATACTACGCCCAATTCTCTACAAGCACTTACAGTTCCAGATACAGCGAGCAATGGATATTACTACAATAAAATTTCGGGCAAGTTTGAAGGTCATCTAACAACCAAAACAGGGAATGTTAATGATGTATACGCTTGCACAGGTAAAACTGGTAATGGTGAAAATGCAACCTATAATGGAGCAGTTAGGTTAGATATTACGCATATCAAATTTCAAATATGTTGCAATATCATCATGCAAGAAGGTTTATCAACTGATGAAAATGAATATATTTATCTGGCATTTGCTGCATTAAATGCTTGTCACGGTCAGACATCTCATCTTTACTCAAAGTTAATGAGTAGTTTTTCATCGGTCAGCCAATCAGATAAAATACCGTTGCCAGATTCACAAAATACAGTTCGAGCAAAATTTTCTCGTAAAGGCATACTACAATCCTTAATAGGGTTACCTGACCCTTCTGGAGCCGCCATATTGTGGGATGGAATCGACTTTCTCGCATGGGGACTTCTGAGCCCTAACGGTACTCCTCAAAATAAATTTGAAGAACACAAAAGTATTTTCATCCCAAAAGCCATTTATGATCAGTTTCTTGCCAAGATTTTATCTAAATATACCACTGGGACTGTGCATTATGGCTCAACGCCCTACCATATTCCTCAGAATGTTTTTCCTTCGCATATCAATATACAAACTGGAGATTTTTTCTATACAACAGGAGTAATTAATGCACCAAAACTAATTGCAGTTTCTACAGCAGGATACACTGTTTTTTGGAAGGAAGAACCTTAATGATAGGTAGAATTAGCTATTACAAATACTTTGTGCTGGTATTACTTTTGACGAACATTGCATATCAATCTACCTTTGCAAGCACTAAGGATGGTTCTAATGCTTGGCTTGTAAAAAAAACTTTTAGTGAAGCATGTGATCCAAATGATAAGGAGCGTTTTACAAACCTCTTTAGTAAGCTTCTAGTATCAAATAGATATCAAGTAATATCTGAAATAAAATCAGATCTCAATATGGATGGAGCCCAAGATTATATTGCTATATTGAAGCCAAAAAATTCAAAACTTACCAATGAAAACACAACTGAATTAGAAAGAAGTAAATGTTTCAGCGAAGATTCTAATGAGAAAGACTATATTTTCGTATCCGTATTATCTAATCCAAAAATATCAAACCGTATATGGACTGGCAGAAAATTCATGCAACATATGGATTACATCAGATTTGTTGGGATAGCTAAGATACGTAAAGGATTTCAGCTCAAATTTCTAACGGGACAAGATGGTCGAGGAGACTATCGACTAGACTTTAATATAGTCAGACAACATGTTTATCTTAAAAGAAAGTTCTATCAAAGAATTAGCCCTGATGAGGACCGTGCACCAAAGACTATCACTAATTACCCTATAAACCCAAAATGGAATATAGAGTCTTTATCTGTCACCGAACTGTTGGGAACAACTTAGCACGCGTAGGTCGCAATAACCAAAGGGCATTGCGACAAACCGATATTCAATACTCGCCCACCAATAAATCAAACAAATATCAAACACCCAAACGAACTAACTTTTCCTGAATAGCATCACTGACAAACGCATTGTGAGAGTGATCGCCCGATGCTAAAACCGCTTGACGATGTAATTCAGGACTAATCCGAACATTAAACGTACCTTTATTAAATGGTTGATCAGGCTCAATTGTACCGAGGTAGCCTTTGTATGTTAAATAACTCATAAAAAACCCTCCTGCTTGAGTGCCAGTTTTACCGCTTTCAACGCCCCACCTTTGATTTCACTCTCGGGATGAGGTCTATGCATTAAGATCATATGTTCAGTTTTCGCATTAAAAAATGCGAACACGACAGCCAGCCATTTCAGTTTTTTCATAACCGAGCTGATACAGCAAAACAACCAAACCTTTATACGGAAATGTATTTTTTTGGGGATAACTCCTTCAATCCTACTTAAACTCAAACCTTCAACCAAGCCAGTGCAGCATCCCTATCGGTATAATTAAAATGTCGTACTTCCGCATGGATAAAATGCGTCACGATACTTGGCGCAATCGACAAAACCGTATTGTCAGAAACTGCTGCTATCTTACGGATATGTTGCTGGTGATTTTTGACAAACTTAAAGTGAGTCAGTAACGCTTTAAAACTATCCCAATGCGGAAATGTCTTGGTATAAATCATCAAGCCATGCAACTCGCCCTTCGCCTCAATAAAAGGATCCACAAGCTGCCCAAGCTCCGTAAAATCGGATTGTTGCAGCGCACCTTCTGGCGTAATGATGAGGATGCCTTGATCACGTAATAATTCGGCGTGAATCATGATCGTTTCTCCTAAATACATGATCTAAAAATCAAAAACACCGATTAATCGCAGGATCAATGTCTTTGATTTGATTAAGTATAGGCGCACGCTTTCATGCCTCATGTTGAGTTTTGCAGGCAATGCATGACAATATGTATCCATGAAGCGTCAGCGTTTAATCCTCATCTCGTAACAAACTGACCATTTCAGCGTCTAAAGATTAGGTGGGGTAAAACAAGCAACCGATGTTTGCGCTTCCACTTATCCTGCACACCTTTGAACGCAAGGAGATGGTCATGTTGTCTTGGTTACTGCGATATTTTGGCCGAGTACTGGCGCGATTTTTAACGCGTACCACGCATATTCATCGCGCGACATTACCACCCTCACCTACACAATTATTGGCTCATCTACAAATCGGTGATGTACTGCTGGTCGAAGGTGATAGTCGAATCAGTGGTGCAATTAAATACCTCTCCCAGTCATCATGGTCACATGCTGCGCTTTTTGTGGGTACACGATTGGCAGATTCAGGCTGCAATCTAACGCATGTGTTTGTCGAAGCAGATATTACCGAAGGCGTGAGAAGTGTAAGTATTGCAGAGTTTAATGGTCAGAATGTCCGTATCTGCCGACCGATTGGACTCAATACCGAAGAATGTACGCAGGTCGCAGATTTTGTAATCAAGAGAATTGGACATCAATATGACATTCGAAATGTCTTTGATTTGGCGAGGTATCTGATTAACTCTCCCGTATCAGTACAACTTCGCAGAAACATGCTTGTCCTCGGCAGCGGCGATCCTTCACGCGCAATTTGCTCAACCCTTGTCGCTCAAGCATTCCAATCCATTCATTACCCAATATTACCGATCATTGATCGCATCGCACGCTTAGATCAATGTCCCGATTGCATTGAAGAAATCATCCGAGTCCAGCATCACAGTCTCTATGTACCGCGTGACTTTGATTTATCGCCTTATTTCCAAGTCATTAACCCAAGCATTCCAAAAGATTTCGACTATAAAAATTTGACATGGGATGCAGCGAATGAATCATCCTGAAAGTGTTTGCCGCGCACCGACAACAGCCATTTATCAGCAAGCGCAGGCTGGGTTTTAACCCATCAAACTCCCACCGTAGAATCACTCCTCCCAAATCACTTTCGCACTCCTCACCTGCCAAACCTCCGCAAACGGCAAATAACGCGCCTCAATCACATTCCGCTTAATCTTCATCGTCGGCGTCAGGAAACCATTTTCCATCGTCCACTGATCCTTCACCACCACCGCAAACGCCAACTTCTCATGATCTTCCAAAGTCGTATTGACTTGAATGAGCAACTGATCAAACTCACGGGTCAGCACATCACAACTCAGCCGTCCCTGATCCAAAGCCTGACGCGTATCCAGCGACAACATCAGCAAAATAAACGGTTGCGGCAGATTCGGCCCCGTCACACACGTCACCTCTAAACGAGGATGATTAAATTTATTCTCAATCGGCGCAGGCGCAATATATTTACCCTTACTGGTCTTAAACAACTCCTTCACGCGCCCCGTAATCCGCAGCCGCCCCTCCTCATCGAACTCACCCCGATCACCCGTTTTGAAATAACCATCAGGTGTCATCTCTGCGGCGGTTTTTTCAGGTAGTTTGTAATAGCCCAACATCAGACTCGGGCTTTTCACTTCAAGTTCGCCATTCTCAGCAATACGACTCAACGTCCCTGGCGTCGCACTCCCCACATAACCAATGCGAACTTTCCCCGGACGACACAAATGAGAGTTACCAAAATCCTCACTCATGCCATAGACCTCAAGTAACTCCAGACCCAACTTTCGATACCACATAATAATATCTGGCGGTAAAGGCGCCGCGCCCGTCAACGCAAAACGAATCTGATCCATACCGAGTTCGGTCAGAATCTTCTTCTTCACAATCTTGGAGATAAACGGAATCGCAAACAAAATGCGTTGTTTGGCAGGCGAAATCTTATGATTGATCGTCAGATAAAACTTAGTCCACAGCCGAGGCACAGAGAAGAAAATCGTAGGACGCGCGCGCTTCATATCCGCCTGAAAAGTCTCGAGCGCTTCAGCAAAATACACTCGAAAACCTGAATACAGCGAATTGGTTTCCACTGCGGCACGCTCAGCCACATGCGCCAAAGGGAGATATGAGAGCATGCGATCATTTTCGGTCACGCCCATCTCATCTTTGAGACCCTGCATCCCGCCCGTCATAGTGCGGAAACTGTGCATCACGCCTTTAGGCTGACCTGTGCTACCCGAGGTATAGACTATCGTTGCCAGTGCATTGTCATCGCGCTGGACAATATATTGATCTTGCAGCGGTTGATGCTGCTTCATCAGATCCAACCATTGCACCACATCCTGACGTGGTGACATCGGTAAACTCACGATCGGCAAGTCTGGCGGCAAATGATCTTTCACATCATTCCAAGTGTCTGTCGTGCCATCCATCTTGCCGAGAATCAGTAGTTTCGCTTCACTATCCTGCAAGATATATTGCGCAGTTTCGGCATTCAGAGTCGAATACAACGGCACGCTGACATGCCCCGCCAGCCAAATCGCAAGATCAGCAATAATCCAGTGAGCACTATTCTTGCCGAGAATGCCTATATTGCTACCCTGTGGAAAATTCAAAGACAGCAAATAAGCCGCACCGCGTCGTGCTTGATCAGCGACTTCACGCCATGTGTAATCGACAACACGACCATCCGCATAAGGCTGGGTTAAATAGATCGCATCAGGTTTTGTTTTTTCCCAATGTAGAAGGCAATTGACTAAATTATGCAGACTTGCAGGCGTATCGTTGGTCATTCTTTATATCCTTGTGATGCATTATAATTTGATGGCTTTTATCGTGCTACACATTTATCCCAAGCATGAGAGCGAGTCAATATCAGATATGATCAGATCAACACCAACTTTCCAGCAGTTATTGCCATGCGTTCAGCCGTATAATGATCAAGTCAATTCACGCGTTAAAAAATGATGCTCATCCCACAACAGTCCAGCGAAAATCAAAAACTGTCTTTTACTTTTCCACACGGGATTACCCTATCCATTAAGCGTGAAGACCAGTTACATCCGACGATTTCGGGCAATAAATTTCGTAAGCTGAAATACAATCTAATTGCTGCACGTCAGCAAGGTTGCAACACCTTGCTGACCTTTGGTGGCGCATACTCCAATCATATTGCCGCCGTTGCTGCGGCAGGTTCAGAGCATGGTTTTAAAACCATTGGCATGATTCGTGGTGAAGAAATCGCGGATAAGATTCAAGACAATCCAACGCTCAAATTGGCGCAAGCGCAGGGCATGCAACTCCATTTCGTCAGCCGCACAGATTATCGACGCAAAGCCAATAGTGATTTTATCGAACATTTGAAACAGCAATTTGGCGAGTTTTATCTGATTCCTGAAGGCGGAACAAATGCGCTTGCCGTACAAGGCTGCGAAGAAATCCTAACAGAACAAGACAAGCAGGATTTTGACTATATCTGCTGCGCCGTCGGCACTGGCGGTACAATTGCTGGGATGATTAACGCTAGCTCAAAACAACAGAAAATCTTAGGTTTTCCTGCGCTAAAAGGCGATTTCTTAGCTGAGGAAATCAAACAATGGACCACACGAACTAATTGGGATTTATGCCTTGATTATCACTTTGGCGGTTATGCCAAAACCACGCCGGAACTGCTAGAATTTATTCAAGATTTTCAAACCAAAACCAACATTGAAATCGAACCGATTTATACAGGCAAGATGCTGTTTGGGATTTTGGATTTGATTGAACGCGGATATTTCCCTGCGAACAGTCGAATTTTGGCAATTCATACGGGTGGATTGCAAGGGAATAAAGGTTTTAACAATATCTAAGTTCACTGAGCGGAGTCATCGTTGCCATCTCAACATTCATCTGAGATGAAACCGCGCATTTCGACATGCCCAATGAGCCATTACGTGTTAAAAATTGCTTCTCTAGTTAAACAACCTTCAAGCCCAATTTCTCCACAAATGGCACAAAATCTCGGTCAACACACAATAATGTATGACCATGTTCAATACAGTAGGTCGCGATCAAACAATCAATCGTCTTGCGGATGGTGATGCCTTGTTTACGCAGCGCTCGAAAATTTTCTGCGGCACAAATCGCAACGTGTTGTCCGCCAATATCCAAAATCGGCACAGTCGCAAAGATGGCTTTCGCCTGCTTAAACGCAAGATCATCACGAAAACCTTGCAAAACCTCGGTCAGCATCAAATCGCCCGTTGCAACAACTTGAACACCAAGTAAGTCTTTTAGTTTAAGTGTGGCTGGGGTTGATTGACCATTAAAGAAATCAATCCAAACACTCGAATCAACAATAATCATGACCGAGTCCGCATCTCATCCAAATCACCATCCCAAGCGAGTTTTCCGAAAAACGTTTTGATATTTTCCTGCTGTTTCAAAAGCAGTAAAGTTTTAAGCCCTTGTTCCACAGCTTCTTTTTTAGTTTTAATACCTGTTGCATGAAGAACATTTGTCATGAGTGTTTCATCAATTTCAATATTGGTACGCATAATATTATTCCGCATCTATGTGTATATAATTAATAATTATACACATCAAAAACACCAAATGGTGTTTCATTTTGCACGACTCAGTAAAACTCCATCTAAGTTTACTGAGCCTGTCATCGTTGCCATCTCAACATTCATCTGAGATGAAACCGCACATTTCGATACTTCGACAAGCTCAGTAACCGCAGGCTCAATGAGCTATAACTTTGTCAAACCAAGCCCTCTGCAAAATCGCGTATAATGCTGTCCTTTCTAGTTTCACGCTTTGGATTTGAGTGATTTAATGAATAGCTACGACGTTATTATCATCGGCGCAGGCGCATCAGGCCTCATGTGCGCAAGCCACGCAGGCCAACGCGGACGGCGCGTGCTTGTACTCGATAGCAGTAACAAGGTCGGCAAAAAAATCCTCATGTCAGGCGGTGGACGTTGCAACATGACGAACCTCTTTGTTGAGCCTGAAAACTTCATTTCCAATAACCCACATTTCTGTATTTCAGCGCTGAACCGCTATACCCAGTGGGATTTCATCGCGATGGTGGAAAAGTACAAAATCCCCTATCACGAACGCAAACACGGACAATTGTTCTGCAACGACTCTGCAAAAGACATTCTAAACATGCTGCTCGCAGAATGTGAAAAAACCAATGTAGTCATCAAAACCCATTGCGAAGTCACGCAAATTTCTGCAATAGAAGGCAGCAAAGAAAATCCAAAGGCACGATTTAAGCTCACCTCGAATCAAGGCACTTATTTTGCTGAATCATTGGTGATCGCGAGCGGTGGTTTGTCAATTCCAACGCTGGGCGCAAGCGGCTTTGGTTATGATGTGGCGAAGCAATTTGGACATACCGTTTTACCGTTACGCGCAGGCCTAGTGCCATTTACCTTTACCGATGGTTTTAAAGCGGTGACCGAACGTCTGTCTGGCATTGCCGTTGATGGCACGATGAGTAGCGACACGGCTGCATTCAGTGAAGCGATTTTATTTACCCATCGTGGCATTAGCGGCCCCGCAGCGTTGCAAGTGTCGAACTATTGGAATGTCGGCGAATCCATTAGCATGGACTTGTTTCCAACCGAAGATGAATCGGAACTCGCCGATTGGTTGAAAATACAAAAGCAACAACACCCAAAATCGTTGCTCCGTACATTACTGTATGATCGTTTAGTGAAAAGCCTTGTGTTGGAACTGCAGGCCTTACTTTGGGAAAACCACGCGGAAACCGCGATGGGACAAATGCCCGACACGGTTTTAGAAGAAATTGCTCATTTATTAAAAAACTGGTCGCATAAACCTTCAGGCACTGAGGGTTATCGTACTGCCGAAGTGACTTTGGGCGGCGTGGACACCTATGAACTCTCCTCCAAGACAATGGAAAGCAAAAAACAAAAGGGCTTGTATTTCATTGGTGAAGTGGTTGATGTTTCAGGGCATTTAGGCGGCTTTAACTTCCAATGGGCATGGGCTTCGGGTCATGCGGCGGCACAATTTGTTTAATCCGACAGGATATTAAGTTCATGCAAGGTATTAAGCGTCGAGTCATTCACACCCTGTCATTTGAAATCATTGGGTTGATCATTGCCGTACCTTTATTTGCATGGGTCTTTTCGGCTGATTTTACACATATTGGCATCATGACTGTGGTCATGTCGCTGATTGCGATGGTCTGGAATATGACCTTCAATAAACTGTTCGAAATATGGGAAGCGCGCCAAGACGATCACCACCGTACCGTTAAAAGACGCGTGATGCATGCATTAGGTTTTGAAGGCGGTTTATTGATCGCGACTTTACCGCTGATCGCGTGGTGGATGCAGATGAGTTTATGGCAAGCACTGCTGACCGACTTAGGTTATATGTTCTTCTTTCTGGTCTACGGTTTTGCTTTCAACTGGGGTTTTGATCGTATTTTTGGGCTACCCAAACTGAAATAGTCCTATCATTTGAAATACGACAAGCGCTTTGACCCACCCCATTAATCCGCGTACAATTTCGTCCTGCAATTTATCAAAAGCTCAATCCATTATGCCTCATCATCTAGAGCCAATTACCCTTGAAGTTGAAACTCCTGTCACTTATAAGTCTTGGCTGCACACCACGCGCGACTACCATTTAGTTGGCGTGATTGCCTTTGCCGCGCCTGAAACGCGTTTGGTCAGTGAGTGGGATGATCTAGAATTTATTCGTCGTCGCACTGATGAATTTTCCATTATCGGTTTTCCTGAATTTTTATCGGCAATGGTCTTAGATTTGCGTGATTTACCGTTTTTATTAGACGCAGATGCTCCTATTTTTCCATGGCGCATGATGGAAGAGGAATGTCCGATTCGGGTGCTGGTGACTCAAGCGCAAATGGCTCACTATTCTTCTGTGTTTGAACCTGCTTGGTTGTCTTGGGATTTGGATTCTAGCCTTGCGGATATCCGCTCGATTTTAGATCGTAAGATTCAGTGATTTTTGATGAACCTCAACGTCTTCTCTAGAACAAACCGAATTGGTTTCTATCTGCTCTTGGGAATATTATCTGCACCATGTTACGCCTTAAGTGAAGGACAACCTGCACCCGCATTAAATGGAAAATTGATCGACGGAGCGCCTTTTCATTTAAGTAGCGAAAAAGGCAATGTCGTCATTATTAATCTGTGGGCATCCTGGTGCTCACCGTGTCGCCAAGAAATGCCTGCCATTGAGAGCTACTACAAACAACATGCAAATGAAGGCTTAGAGATCATTGCCATTAGCATGGATGATGCTACGGATGATGTAGAAGTGCGCAAAGTGATTGCAAAATATAGTTTTTCTGCCGCATTTAGCCGTGATATTGACATGAAAGGCTATGGAGAAATTTGGCGAATGCCGATGACTTTTATTGTTGATCGCAATGGAATTTTGCGTAAAGACGGCAGCGTTGGAGAGCCTAAAGTGGATCTTCCTCTACTTGAACAAATCGTCACGCCCTTATTGGAACAGGGCGCAACGCATTAAAGTCAGATTGACTCTATTAATAACTATAACGAATACCTACAGAAGCTGTCATTGTCGGTACCAATTGCACGCCATTTAAGCGTTGATAAATCGGCAACTGGACAAAACTATAAACTGATGTGAACTTATTGATCGGCGCAGTGATACCAGGGCTTAAGTAAATCAGCGTTCCACCCGTACTATAAATATCCGCCTGTGCGCCCGTATCATGTTCCACATAACGCGCATTCAACTGCAGGATCGGCATGTAATTTGGATTGCCCATAAAGCGTAATGCCACATTCAGATTGGTACCGTTGCCTGGGCGGTATTGATCACGATCATTGAAAGCAGATTGATACAACGCATTCACTGAGTAGCCAAAATTTTTGCTTAAGCGATCAGAATAAAACGCACCAATAATTCCATCTGTCGTTCCTGTGCCTGGCTGTAAGCCACGATCAATTCCTACAGAACCAAGCTCTGTCGGATCAGTGGAAATTCCAGTTTCGGTATGTGAGCCAGTCGGTAACTTCACTCCAAATAGCACACCCAAATTATGCTGTGGCGTAAATCCTTGATAACGGCCAATGATTTTCAGATCACCAAAATTTGAGGTTTTTGAATCATATTGCTCACCGCCTGCCCCTGCGGTAATGCCATCGGATGCCGTACCGAGTGTGCTGTGCGATCTGAAGATGTAAGGAAATTGGACATTCACGCCCCAACCAGATTTCACACTGTAATCACCACTCAACGTCACATAGTGATTTTTCGTATCCTTTTCAACTTCTTGCGGATCGCCATTATTCACGACTTGACTTGCCGCAGCTGGCGAAATGGTATGAGTACCACTACGCAGTTGATCTTGATCAAGATAATCATAACGTAAATCAAATTTTAAGCCTGATGAGCTACTCGGATTAAGATTTTCCCAATCAGTATTGAGGGTACAGCCACAACTGGCACAAGCATTAGCCTGCGTTGAGGTGAAGGCGCCCATAGCGACAACTAGATTTAAAACTAAAAGTGCTTGTTTCATTTCAATATTCCAAAATTAAATGCGTTGTGTACGATCTGTTGACTAAATAAGCTGAATAAATGAGCCAACAAATCGTGCGGCTATGACAAATTAGTCTTAATAGCTATATTTCAACTCACCAAATAACGTCCGTTGTTGAAACGGATGAAACAAGAAGTATCGTTGGTTATTCAAATTATCCACACCCAACGCCGCACTCCAATGCTTGTTAAAGCTGTAATTCGCACGCGCATCCATCACGAAGAAACTCTGAAAACCTTGATATGTATCAGGGTTGATATCCGTATTATCGACCGTCGCAAATTGCTCACCGCTATAACGACCCGCGAGCGTAAACGCCCATTGGTTATTTGGTTTATACGTCGCGACCAATGTCGCACGCCAATCAGGCACATACGGCGTATGTTTACCTTTAGAAGTCGCTCCAGCAATGGTTGGTACATAACTGCTATTGGCGAGAATCTTCGCATTCACATAGGTCACATTGCCCGACAACGACAGACCTTGCACCCACACATCATCCTGCTGTGCAACCAACTCGATTCCGCGTTGACGTGTTTTGTCCACATTTTGCGTGAATGAAACTGGCGTTGCATACCCTGCGATCATCGACGTTTGAGAGATCAACGCATCTTTCACCCGTTCTTGAAAAAAAGAAACACGGATTCTGCTGTCATCGGTTTTGCGTTCAAGTGCAAGCTCATCCGACAACACATTTTCAGGTTTTAAATACGGATTAGGCTGAGTAAACGTGGTGCCTGTTTGCACATTTTGGTATAGCTCACCGACTGTTGGGAAGCGCAATGCTTTGCCCACCGAACCTGTCAGCGTCCATAAATCATTCATAGTCCACGCCAATGATGCCTTTGGCGAGAAACCTGACTTATCGACATTCGGTTGATTTACCGCAAAACCTTTACCATTACTTGCCGTTGAGAAGTTATAACCATCGGTCGCTTGCCATTGCTCATAACGCCCACCCACAGTGGCTTTCAGCACAGGTGATAGTTGCCACACATCTTGCAACCACAGTGCTTTGGTTTGCGTTTGACCGATTGAGTGACTGAACAAACTGCCCTTCCCACCTGAAATCCAATCAGAAGTGTTGTAGGTCGGACTTTCCAACTTGAACCAATCTTGATGCGCGCCAAAACTGAACTCATGCGCAGCTAAGATCTCATTTGAGGAATTCCAACTTCCCTTCACATCAACCGTTGACCAACCTGTGCCACTGGCATCGCTAATACGCCCTGCGCCCCCATTCATCGCCGCAGGATAAAGTCCCGTCGAAGTCCGTGTTTGCTCAGTCAAATAACGCATATTGCTCGCAATGAGCGCCCAGTTAAACCCATCTTGATCATGGGTTTTAATGGTGAATCCCTGCATCAAATGTTGTTGTTCAACATCATTGCTAGAGAACTGCCCAGCAAGGCTAGACGCCTTATAAGAATAGCCACCCAGATTCACATCGCCTGAACTTGCACCGTAATAGGGTTTGCCAGCAGCATCACGTAAATAAGTTTGTGCATTGGCATCCGCATTATTTTGCCAAAAACCCAGCGTATAGGACGCCGTTAATGTCGGGCTAAAGTCATACGCCATTTTCACTTTGACATTATCTTGAACCGTGTGAACAAAGTTACCAGCACCCAGAACTTGAATGTCACCGCCCGTTCGATTGCGATCGGCAATTGCACCGGTAATCACAGGCAAAATTCCACTAGCCGATTTATTCGATTGAGCAATCGTTCCAAACGACATCGGTTGGCTATTGCTGTCTAAATGCGCCGCACTGAATGTCCACGCAAAATCATCAATGCGATCACCGAGAAAAAAACTGTACTGCTGCGCTTGAGTTTGATCCTTCGTACCATACGCCGCAAAGTTCTGCGATGTCCCTCGAACGACTGCGCTGGCTTCAAACTTCTGTGGCATTTTGGTCGTGATTTCAGCGACAGCACCATATGAGTTACCTGCATAAGCGGCAGAATAAGGGCCATACAGCACATCTACGCGCGCAATTTCCTCTGGCGCGACCATAAACCATTGCGGTGAACCATTGCCGTTGTTGTTATTAATCAGTGTCGATAACAACACACCATCTGCAAAAATCAAACTGCGCGCGCTGCCATTGACGCCAGTTGTTCGTGTTGCTAATGGCGCATTAGTGTCACCAATATAACGCTTACGAATCAGTACATTCGGTAAATATTTAAGTGCATCTTCGGTATTGACCACATTGATGGATGTCGCAGCTTGTTTAGCCGTAATACTTTCCGAAGTTGCAGGAAATTGACGGGTAATATCATTATCAGCGACCTGATTGGACGTGCTGGTTTTCGCTTTCACCACAATTGTTGGCAACGTATGCGACGAGTCTGCCTCTGGATGTGTGGCTACATCATCCTGTGCAGTCGCGGTTTGGCTAAAAACACCCATGACAGCAAGCGCGAGTAAAGTGCGCGGAAATGATCGACTTAAAGAAATCGTGTTGTTCATATTCATTCCAAAAATTTAATACAACATAAGTGAGTGCTTTATTTTTAAATAAGCACGCAAACTGACGATGAACAAATACACAGCCGAAAAGACGATCAAAAAGACTTAGTAAGCGAATAGAACCTGCTCACTTGAATGTCTTCAAGAGTGAAAATATCGTTTAAAAGCTGTTTTAAGAAATGAACTGAGGTGGCGCACGGCCTTGAGGACGAAGGTTTTTATTTTGATTTAGGAAAAGTACATCTGCAACTTTAGCTTTAGCCGTTATCTTTGAGATCAGAACCGTAAGTAAAACAGTAATGACCACATGCAGCGGCGGTAAGACCGTGTGACCCAACAATAAACAGAATTCACACTTTGCATGGTTCTGATGATTCGGCACAACATGAGGCTGGAGCAGCGTGGGCGTTGCAACTTTTGATGCCAAAACAGGCGATGTTTTAGTCGTTTCAAGAGGAGCATGTTGAAGCGATTTTTTTGCCGCATGGCTTGCAGAGTGCGCAGGATGTGGATTCTGCATCTCCATGTCAGGCATATCTGCCATCGACATGCCCGCCATCTCATCTTCGTGCGAATCAACTTTTGATGACGTATGACGTGGTAATGATTGGCTTGACGTTGCACTGAATTGTGAGAAAACTGCAAGCTCTTCACAAACACCAAAACCCACACTAATCTGTTTAGCAAATATCGGCGTCAGAAACACCGATAATTGCATCAGCCAAGCAGCTAATGCAAGTACGACCCCAAATGTTAAGGGCGATTGCGAGGAAGGGTTTTTAAACCGAATCAGTGCTGACAACGACTTACCGCACGGCAACAAAATATGACGGCATTCTACTGGTTTTGGTTAATTTTATCTAGGTTGAATCCTGCCCAAGGATGATGTGCGAGGCAAAGATCTTTAGTATTACCAATAATTCTCTACTGCAATATTCCCCACGCCACGACGATTCATCGTCAAACCACGTGCCTTCAATGCATGGCGCGTATCGTCGATCATTTGCGGATTACCGCAGAGCATCACATGGCTGGTCGCCACGTTCATGGGTAAATTTGCCGCTTGTTCAAGTTGACCATTGGCAATCAACTCAGGCAAACGGTCGTGCAATCGGTACGAAGGATCACGCGTCACGATCGGAATAAACTGAAAACTCGCCCCAGCCTCCTCAGCAAACGTTTCAGCCAGCGCATTGATTTCATTCACATACGCCAGCTCTTCAATCGTCCTTACGCTATAAGCTAAAACGATATGCCGATAGCTTTGCCATACCGAAAAATCCTGAAGAATCGACAGGAATGGCGCAAGACCAGTTCCCGTCGCAACTAACCATAAATCTTGCGGAACAGGCTCTTGATAGCGCGCCAGAGTCAAATATCCATACGGAATGCGCTCAAGCAGTAACTTGTCGCCCACTTGCAATGAGTTTAACCGCGAGGTAAATGCCCCATCAGGCACGACTATCGAGAAAAATTCGAGCGTTTCCGCAAATGGCGAAGACACCACAGAATAAGCGCGCACAATCGGTGCATCACCTGCAACCTCAATCCCAATCCGCGCAAACTGCCCAGCAGTAAAACGAAAATGAGCAGGTCGCGTCATCACAAAACTAAACAGCGAATCACTCCAGCGGCGCACACTCAGCACCGTTTCACGACTGTACTTGGCATCCGGTGCATCGCTCTCAACACGATCCAACGCACTGCTCCGAACCTGACTCATCGTTTCATCCATCATCATGCCACCATCCAGCTTTTCAATATCCAACCTACGACCACAACATGGTAGCATGGCAGGCAATTAAAATGATTCTTAAACAATTAGGGCTCATCCCATGCGTATGACTTTGCGACAGTTAGCGGTGTTCGTAGCCATTGCTCAAGAAGGCACGGTGACGCGCGCCAGTGAAGCTGTTCGCTTAACCCAAAGCGCCGCCAGCATGGCATTATCAGACCTCGAAAGCGGCATAGAATCACCGCTTTTTGATCGCCAAGGCAAGCGTTTGCACCTCAATGATTTGGGTCGTTACCTGTTGCCCCAAGCCTTAGAAATTCTGGGTCGCGCTGAAGCCTTTGAGCAAGCAGCGCGCGGTGAATTGCAATCGGTCGATATTCGTTTGGGTTCAACGTTGACCATTAGCGACTATTTAATGCCTGATCTCATCGCAGGATTTATCTTAAAAAAACCCGATGCACAACTTCACTTACAAGTCGGTAATACCCGCCAAATCATTGAAGCCGTCAGCCAGTTCCAACTCGACCTCGGCTTAATCGAAGGTTCGTGCAATGTGCCGCAATTACAAGCTATACCATGGAGCACGGATGAACTCGCTGTCTGTACCGCAGCCACCCATCCTCTTGCGCTCAAGCAGCAGCATACACCACTCGTTTTAGAAGATTTTAAAGACGTTGAATGGATCGTCCGTGAAGAAGGCTCAGGCACACGAGAAGTATTTGATAATGTAGTCTTAAATGATTTTCCTGACACCAAACTCCGCTTAACCTTGGGTCATAACGAAGCGATTCTTAAGGTTGTGGCTGGTGGCATTGGTGTCGGCTGTGTATCTCGTTTAGCCGTTGAGCCGATGATCGCCGCTGGGCAATTGGTGATTTTAAACACCCCTTTCTGGATGCTCGTTCGCCCCTTCTTCTTAGTCGTCCACCGCCAGAAATACCAAGGGCCGGGAATGAAAGCCTTTATGGCGTATTGTCAGGAAGCGGTTTAATCTTTAATTGAAGGATCAATAGCTCATTGAGCGGAGTCGAAATGTGCGGTATATCAGCATCACCTCACTTCGACAGGCTCAGTGATCTTGTGTCTATGAAAAAGCATCGGCAATAAAAAACCAGACACGAAGTCTGGTTTTTTAGCTATTCAACTCATCAAAAGTTTAATGAGGAACGATTCGTGCAAGATTCGCGATCCAAATCAAAGGCGCAGGATAAACACCTAAAACCAAGACCAACAATGATGTTAACAACACCATCACACCGCCCGCTTGCATTCCCCAATTACCTTGCGCGTCTAAACCTTTCTTCTCTGGCGGCGTCATGTACAACACCACAAGAACACGCAAATAGTAATACAAACCGATTGCAGAACCCAAAATCACAACAGCCAACAGTACCCATGCAGTACCAGTCACCGCTGATAAAATCACGAAGAATTTCGCAATAAAGCCAGCCGTAAGTGGGATACCTGCTAGTGAAAGCATCATCACGGTTAATACTGCAGTCAACACTGGGCGACGCCAGAACAGACCACGGTAATCAGCCAATGATTCTGCTTCATCACCATCATAAGGACTAGACATCAGCGCAACCGCACCGAACGC
The DNA here is from genome assembly GCA_025363155.1 of Moraxellaceae bacterium. Taxonomy (GTDB): domain Bacteria; phylum Pseudomonadota; class Gammaproteobacteria; order Pseudomonadales; family Moraxellaceae; genus Aquirhabdus. Next base: position 18,404 of record JANYEL010000206.1, on the reverse strand, counting down.
ACCGATTGTTGTCAGTACATACGCCACAATATAAATATTGATAGTCGGCAAGCTTGACATACCCGCCGCCACTAAAGCGATCAGAATATAACCTAAATGCGCAATGGATGAATAACCCAATAGACGCTTCAGATTCGATTGGCGAACCGCGAGCAAGTTACCGATAATCACCGACAGAACAGCGATAATGGTCAGAATAACGCGAACGCCTTCCATTGCCAAAACGCCGCTGCTGAATAAGAAACGTAACGTTAAACCAAGCACTGCGACTTTGCTGACTGTGGCCAAGAATGTCGCAATCGGTGCTGGCGCGCCTTGATAGACATCAGGTGTCCAACGATGAAACGGTGCAAGTGACAATTTGAACGCGAGACCGACTAAAATCAAGCCCACGCCAGCCACAGCCAATGGCTCATGCAGCGTCGTGATCAGTACTTCACCTAATTGATGAAAGCTCAATGTCCCACTATATGCATAGAGGAACGCCATGCCCATCAAAATAGATGCCGATGCCGTTGCTGACAACACCATGTATTTGATGCCTGCTTCCAACGACTTATTACGTTCGTGGGTATATGCCAGCAATCCATAAGTTGGAACTGATAACAGCTCTAAACCAATGAAGAACGAAGACATATTTTGTGCAGAAACCAAGAGCAGACCACCAGCAATGGCAATCAACAAAAGAATGTATAGCTCTTCTTTATTATCTTGATAGTCATGAATATACGCATGAGATAACGTACAACACGCCAAACCAGCGACCAAAATCAATGCCATATAGAACAACGAAAAACCATCAACCATGAATAAACCCATGACTGAAGAAGGCGCACCATTCATAAAGTAGAAAATGATCCATGCTAATGCAGCATTCAAACCTAACACGGTAACCGTGGCACTGAGCGTATGATGACGTTTAATCGAAATCAGCAACATCACCAAAATCGAGGTCATGCTGACAATAAACACTGGCATTAAGGGAAGTAGGCTCACCAAATTGAGTTCATTCGTCATGGCTTAGTGAACTCCCGTGCCTGATGTAAGTGTAGGAAGTGCGGGAAACAGTGGCGTATGGTATGCATGACTAACCCATTGCATTGTTTGTGCAGACGTATCAAGAACCTTTTGTGGATATAAACCCAACCAAACCAGTCCTGCGGCCATCGTAATCAACATTGATAATTCACGTGCATTCAGATCGGTAATCGCAAACGCTGATTTATCTGCTGAACCATGTGCGTGATCAGCATACGCGTCATGTGCATGATCATCCGCTTTTTCTTCGGCACCATGTGGATGACCAAACAAAGTTTGATGAATCATATACAGCGAATACAATCCAGCAAGCACCAAGCTGATCGTTGCCAATACGACATACCAAGGGAATTGCGCAAATGCACCCAGCAGAATCAGGAACTCACCGATGAAGTTCCCTGTGCCTGGAATACCTAGTAACGCCGCACTAAAGAACATCATGAAGACGGGTAAATAACGCGCCCTTCCCCAAATCCCACCCATTTGACGGAGATCACGAGTATGTAGGCGTTCGTAAATTTGACCACACATGATAAACAGCGCAGCAGATGACAAACCGTGTGCCAACATCTGAACCATCAGACCCTGCATCGTCATCAGATTGCCTGCGTACAACGCAATCAAAATAAAGCCCATGTGTGACACGCTGGTATAAGCAACCAGACGTTTAATATCAGTTTGTATAAACGCAACCCATGCGCCATAGAACACACCGATCAAGCCAAGCGTAATCGCAATCGGTGCAAACTCAGCAGATGCATGTGGGAATAACGGCAACACAAACCGCAGCAAACCATATGCAGCAGTTTTGATCAAAATACCTGCCAAATCCACCGAACCCGCTGTGGGTGCTTGCGCATGCGCATCAGGCAACCAACCATGGAACGGCACTACTGGGAGTTTCACCGCAAATGCGATAAAGAAGGTCAGCATCAGACCATATTCAAAACCTGGTGGGAACTGTGTTCCGAGCAGCATCATATAGTCAAAGCTAAGATGACGCGTTTGCTGATAGTTCAGCAATACCAACGTCAAAATGCCGACCAACATCACCAAACCAGAGGCTTGGGTATAAATAAAGAACTTAGTTGCGGCATAAACGCGGCTACGACCGTTTGAACCTGCATGTCCCCAAAGGGCGATCAGGAAGTAGATCGGAACCAGCATCATTTCCCAAAAGAAGAAGAACAGGAACATATCGATCGCAAGGAACACGCCGATTACGCCGCCCAAACTCCACAACAAATTGAGATGGAAGAAGCCAACATGCTTCTGAATCTCACCCCATGAACAACCAACAGCCAGCACACCGAGTAATGCAGTCAACGCCACCATCATCAGTGACAAACCATCTAAAGCAAGATGGATGCTAATGCCCAGCTGTGGAATCCACGGCATGTAAAATTCTGCTTGCCAAACAGGCGGTGTACCCGCTTGAACCAGCATTTGCGCCGATGCGCTGTAGTTGCCATTCATCCATAAATGAATGCACAGCAGTAGCGTCAAGCTCATGCCAAACAACGCAATCCAACGCGGCGTACGAATACTACCTTTCTCAGCAATCCAACACAAAAAACCAGTGATAAATGGAATCAGTATCAATAACGGCAAAATCAGATTATTTTGAAATTGTAAATCCATCTTATTTCCCCATAACCTGAATTGCTAACAACGTAAATAGCAACACAATTGCACCAAATGCTGTGCTTGCCACATATCCACGCAGTAAACCTTTTTGACCTTGTGTCGTCCACGCATTACCGCCGCGCACGATTGCTGGAACGATGCTCCAGAATCTGTCCACAGGATCAGATTTAATCAAGCGCGCAATAGCAAAGAATGGTTTGGTAAACAGCAAGTCAAACAATGCATCAAAGCCAAATGCGTTATACATCGCAAAGCCTAAACCAGCGCCAATACGCGTTTGATTAAACTTATTCACCAAAGTACGTTTACCAGAGAACAATAAGAAACCAACCACTAACCCGCCCAAGGCAGTCGCAATCGAAATCAACTCGATGAAATGTTCATCATGCTCAAATGCTGCTAAAGCATGGAATTCAGGTAATACACCAGCTAACGGCAGTTGAATCCACGAACCAACAAATGTTGATAACACCAATAAAATCGCGAGAGGCAACCAATAAGTGATGCCTTTGATTGGCTCTGAATGACCATTTTCTTGACCATGAAACACAGTCCAGATCAAACGCGTGGTATAGACCGACGTTAAGAACGCGCCAAATAAGCCCGCCCAGAATACATTCTGATGACCAGAAGCCCATGCTTGCCAAAGAATTGGATCTTTAGAATAGAAGCCGACCGTGACGAATGGTAATGCAACCAATGCGCCGCCACCAACCAAGAAACAGACATAGACGAATGGAATCTTCTTCCACAAGCCGCCCATTTTGAAAATGTTTTGTTCGTGGTGACACGCCAGAATAACTGCACCCGAAGAAAGGAACAGTAATGCTTTAAAAAACGCATGCGCCATCAAATGGAAAATTGCCGCTTGCCAAGCCCCGACGCCCAGCGCCAAGAACATATAGCCAATTTGACCCATTGTTGAATAAGCCAGTACGCGCTTAATGTCTGTTTGTGCCAGTGCAGAAAAACCTGAAATCAACACACCCGCCGCGCCCACATAACCGACAAAATCTAAAACGTTTGGAGCATCTAAGAAGATTGGATGCATGCGTGCAATTAAGTACACACCCGCTGTTACCATAGTCGCAGCGTGAATCAATGCAGAAACGGGTGTTGGACCCGCCATCGCGTCCGCCAACCAAGTATGCAGTGGAATCTGTGCCGATTTACCCATTGCTCCACCGAGGATGAGCAAAGCAATCAGTTGCACATTGCCACTTGCGAGCAACTCAGGAGCACGGTGCAAAATTTCTTGAATATTCAGCGTACCCAGTTCTTTAAAAATCATGAACATGCCGAGTGCGAGGAAAACATCACCAACACGTGTCACGGTAAACGCTTTGATCGCCGCGCGACCATTGGCTAGATCATGGTAGTAGTAACCGATCAGCAAGTATGAGCAAATACCCACACCTTCCCAGCCTAAATACAACAGTACTAAGTTATCGCCAAGTACCAGTAGCAACATGCTGGCGACGAACAAATTCATGTACGAGAAGAAACGTGCGTAGGTCGCATCACCGCGCATATACCATGACGCAAACAGATGAATCAGGAAACCCACACCTGTGATGATTCCTGTCATCGTTAATGCTAAACCATCAAAGTGCAAACCAAATGCTGGAGCAAATGTACCCACTTGCATCCATGTCCACAACACTTTGTGAACTGCAACCGCCTGACCAGCTATCGTCGGCAATTGCAAAAATTCAATACCTGCCAGCAAAGCAATCAGCGCAGACAGCGCCATATTGCCCACACCGATCACCACAACCATCGTTTCTGACAAACGATCACGCAGTGTTGCAAGAATAAGGAAACCAATAAATGGCAGAATAAAGGTCAAAGGCAATAGAGAGATCATTGACTGGCTCATCCGTGCATCTCACTGGCTGCATCAATATCCAAATGCTGGAATCGACGATAAAACTGCAACAAAATCGCAAGACCAATACTCGCTTCCGCTGCTGCTAAGGTCAAAATCAAAATAAACATCACTTGCCCATCAGGTTGTACCCAACGTGAACCTGCCACTACGAAAGCCAATGCCGCAGCATTCATCATGACTTCAATGCTCATGAGAATAAACATCAAGTTACGGCGTGCCATCACGCCATAAAAGCCGATCGCAAATAAAATGGCAGACAAAATTAAGCCGTGTTCTAAAGGGATAATCATTGAGATGCTCCTTTTTTCGCCGCTTGCTGCTGAGCAAGGTGTTCAGCTTCGTGTGCTTCTTGGCTGAGTTTAATTTTTGCAGCGGTTTCTTTTGGCAAGTTACGAATTTCAATCGGATCATTGAAACCGTCAGTGTTGCGTCCGAGATGGTACGCCGCAACCAATGCCGCTAATAACAGCAGTGATGCCAACTCAACCAACAGTAAATATGGACCAAACAAAGAAATACCGACTTCTTTTGCGCCGACTGTTTGTACGCCTGCAACTGCTGCTTGTGGTGAATACTCACCGCTACCAAGCAAATAAACAATTGCTAAGCCCAGCAGAAATGCCAAACCAGCAGGCCATGCCCAAGTTTCTGCACTGTACCAACGCTTTTCTTGCGCAACGGTGACCGAACCTAAGTTCAGCATCATTACCACAAACACAAACAACACCAAAATCGCGCCTGCATAGACAATCACTTCCAGCGCCGCCGCAAACGGCGCACCTAAGCAAAAGAACAAGCCCGCAACCGACAATAAAGAAATAATCAAATTCAGCAGCGCATGCACTGGATTTGTATTGGTGACGGTACGGATCGTGGTAAAAATCGTAATCAAAGCAATCGCGTAGAACGGCCAAGCATTCATTATCTTTGTCATCATCATGGCATCAAACCTCGTACATCCACTGGCGCAGCTTCATTTTGCGCAGTTCCTTTCGGCTTATCTTTCAATGCCATACCAGAAACACGGTAGAAATTGTAATCGTGATATTTACCAGGACCTGAAATCAGCAAATGTTCTTTTTCATACACAAGGTTTTGACGATCAAATTCAGCCATTTCAAAATCAGGAGTCAACTGAATCGCAGTCGTTGGACAAGCTTCTTCGCACATACCACAGAAAATACAACGGCTGAAGTTAATGCGGAAGAACTCTGGATACCAACGTCCATCGTCTTTCTCAGCTTTCTGCAAAGAAATACAACCGACTGGACACGCGACCGCACATAAATTACATGCGACACAACGCTCTTCACCATCCGGGTCACGCGTCAGGACAATCCGACCACGATAGCGCGGCGGAGGATTCACTGGAACTTCGGGATACATCAAGGTGTCGCGTTTGCGCCATGCATGGCTGAACACCATGCACAAGCTACGGATTTGCGTCCCAGCACCGTGTATGACATGTAAGAGTCCTGCAAAAAACTTAATCATTTCTATTTAGTCCTGTGCAATACTTTAAGGTTGCAGCGGGCTGGTGTATAACACGTAAGCCACTGTGCCCAATAAATTTATTAACGTAATCGGTAAACAGACTTTCCAACCGAAGCTCATGATTTGGTCAAAACGTGGTCGTGGTAATGCAGCACGAACCAAAATAAACATCATGACAAAGAACAATACTTTTGCTACAAACCAAAATAGCGGTGGAATGAATGGAATATTGAGATTGAATGGCGCTAACCAACCGCCGAAGAACAATGCAGTGATCAATGAAGAAATTAGGACTACGCCGATATATTCACCAACGAAGAACATCCCCCACTTCATGCCTGAGTATTCTGTGTGATAACCCGCACCGATATCTTGTTCTGCTTCAGGGGCATCAAATGGACTACGGTGAGTCACCGCAACACCAGCAATGATAAAGGTCAAGAAACCAAAGAATTGCGGAATCACAAACCACAAATGGTTTTGTTGATATTCAACGATATCACGGAGGTTAAAGCTACCGACCATCGCCACAACACCCATGAGCGATAAGCCCATAAACACTTCGTAACTGACGGTTTGTGCAGCGGCACGAATACCACCAAGCAACGCAAATTTATTATTCGATGCCCAGCCTGCGAACATCACAGCGTAAACACCTAAACCCGCCATACCGAAGAAAAATAGAATCCCGATATTCAGATCAGCCACACCCAAACTTGGGCTAAATGGAATGATCAAAATTGACAGCATCAATGCACCCATACCAATCGCAGGCGCAAGAAAGAAAGTCAATTTATCAACAAATGGCGGTGTCCAGTCTTCTTTAAAGAACATCTTCAAGCCGTCAGCCAGAATTTGAAATAAACCAAATGGACCAACACGGTTCGGGCCGTAACGATCTTGCCACAGCGCCAAGACGCGACGTTCAACAAAACTTAAGAAACCACCAATCATCACGACCAGCAGTAAAATCGCAACAGCTTGTCCAACTGCAAAAGTAATGTCCCATTGCGACTGGGTCATCGAATCCGCAAGAAAAGTAGGTATCGTTGGATCGACTCTCATCTTAGCCCCCTACTACTGCGGATTGAACAGCTGGCGCAGCTTGGATCACAACAGATTGTGATAAATCCAACGCCATCAATTGGCCGAGTGGATAACCAATCACGCCGACTGGCAGATTTTCACTGATGTTCATTGGCAAACGAATTTCGTCTGAACCAACTTTTAATAAGACATCTTGACCATCTTGCAGTATTAACTGTTCAGCAGTTTCAACACTCAAGGTCAAATACGCATCGCCGATACGCTCTTGCATAACTGGCGCACGTGCTGCCATTTCATCAGATGCGTAAAGGTTTGCGACTGGTAATAATTTATAGCCTGTGTCCGTTTCCGCATCAGGTGCAACATAGCTGCGCTTTGCAGTTTTGCGCAATTGATCAAACAAGCGTACGCCTGGATCACCTGCTTTCAAGTGTCCGCCGACTTCATCTTGGAATTTGTTCCATGATTGTGGTGAATTCCAACCCGGTGCCCATGCGAATGGAATCAACGAACTGTTTTCTTGCGGACCCACATAACCTTCCATGGAGAAGGTCAATGCAGAATCTTTATCTTGAGGTTGACGGACTTCATGCACATTCAATTTTGCTTGCATCGAAGTACGACCTGAATAACGACGCGGTTCACGCGCCACTTTCAGACCATGTACGCGATAGCCTGCATTCGGTGCAGCATCCACAATCGATTCCAACTGTGGAATTGAACGAGCAATCGCTTCGATCACATCATCCAGTACAGTCCATTCAATCGCAGTATTGCTTAAACCTGATTTGATCGCATGCAACCAGCGCCAGCTATCTTTAATCGTAATATTGGCATCGTAATACGTTGCATCAAACACTTGGAAATAACGCTGTGCACGACCTTCCGCCGATACGACCGTACCATCACCTTCAGCAAAACTTGCCGCTGGCAATACTATGTGTGCATGCGTTGCAGTATCAGTTGCTTGATGATCAAGCACAATCACTTGCTGCGCCTTAGTCAAAATAGACTGTAGCGTGGCTTTCGGTAAACGACGTGTCAGATCATTTTCAGCAATGACCAATACGTCAAATTCCGCATCAACCAAATCTTCTAATGGCAATGCCCCACCATGCTGTGCAAGAAGTGCCAAGCCCATCGAGTTCACTTCTGGAACCACGATGTTAATGCCTGCATGACCCGCTCGTTCTTGAGTCGCCTGATTTTGAATAGCAAAGTAGCTACCTAAGTTCTGCACAATTTGCGCCGCTGCTTCAAGTAATGCAGGCTCTTGCAAAGTAGTACCAGTGACGATCAAAGGCTTTTTCGCCGCTTTCAGCGCCGCTGCAATGCTATGTGCAAATTCAATTGCTTCATCTGCCAGACCTGTGATTGGTTGACTCGCAATGCTCGCGGCAACTGCAAAACCTAAACGAGCGATGTCGTTTGGCGTCGCGATACAACCGCCTTCTGCCAATTCATCTAGTTTGGTTTCAGTCACAGACAGAATGTAAATTGGGCTTTGTTCACGTTGACCAATACGCGCAACAGGCTCAGCTAACCACTCTTGAGTTCTGAGTTTTGCTGCCATATCTTCAGCATGCGTTTTCGCTGCTTGACGAACAGCCAAAGCAACACGTGCTGCTGTTTGGGTAATATCTTCACCCAGAATTAATACGGCATCTGCATCTTCAACTTCGCGCAAATTCGGATTGTAAATGCCTTCGGTTTGCAGGATTTCAGCGGCTTTCTCAAGCAATGCTTGATCTGCACGTGATACACCTGATGAGAAATTTGCAGTGCCAACTAATTCACGCAATGCAAAGTTGGTCTCAACTGATGCACGTGGTGAACCGATACCGACAACTTTCTTGCCTTTTAAACCTGCAATCACGTGATCCAATGCTGCATCAACAGTAATCGCAGATTGTTTACCTGCTTCTAACTGTAATGGCTGACGTGGACGATCTGTGCGATTGACATAACCATAGCCAAAACGACCGCGGTCACAGAGGAAATATTGATTCACTGAACCGTTGAAGCGATTTTCGATACGACGAATTTCGCCATAACGCTCGCCCGGTGACGTGTTACAACCACTCGAACATTGTTGGCAAACGCTTGGTGCGTATTGCATGTCCCATTTACGGTTATAACGTGCGCTGTGGGTTTTATCGGTGAACACGCCCGTTGGGCAAACTTCAACCAAGTTACCAGAGAATTCGCTTTCTAACACGCCTTCAGTCGCACGACCGAAGTAGACGTTCGATGCTGAACCAAATACGCCAAGGTCTTTACCGCCTGCATAATCATTGTAATAACGCACACAACGGTAGCAAGAAATACAGCGGTTCATTTCATGGGAAATGAATGGACCAAGGTATTGATTTTGATGGGTACGCTTGGTGAAACGATAGCGACGACGGTCATGCCCTGTCATCACAGTCATATCTTGCAGATGGCAATGACCACCTTCTTCACAGACTGGACAATCGTGCGGGTGATTCGTCATCAACCACTCGACTACGCTGGCACGGAAAGATACCGCTTCCGTATCATCAATCGAAATATACATATTGTCGGTGTTCGGCGTCATACATGACATCACCAAACGACCACGACCTGCTGCGGCATCATCGGCATTGTTATATTGCTTCACCGCGCATTGACGACACGCACCAACTGAACCCAGCGCAGGATGCCAACAGAAATACGGAATATCTAAGCCCAGCGACAAACACGCTTTGAGCAGATTATCCGCACCATCAACATCGTATTGCTTACCATCGACATGAATGACTGCCATCTCGATTCCTTATGCTTGAATAACTGAAATATGATTAGTGGCGCTGACTGGCGTTGCACGAACGCCGGCCTCGAACTCTGGGCGGAAGAATTTGAGCGCACTTTGCAGTGGCTCCATCGCACCAGGCGCATGCGCGCAGAATGTTTTTCCTGGCCCCAAGAAACGCGTGAGTTGCAGCAAGACATCGATGTCTTCTGCTTTACCTTCGCCTGCTTCTAAGCCTTTAAGCAGTTTGACTGCCCACGGCAAACCATCACGGCACGGTGTACACCAGCCACATGATTCACGCGCAAAGAACTCTTCTAAATTACGAACTGCTGAAACGATATTTTGTTTTTGATCAACAACCATGATCAAGCCCGTACCCATACGGCTACCTGCTTTACCAATCGTGTCAAAATCCATCGCTAAATCAAGGTGTTCAGGCATCAAGAAGTCAGTCGATGCGCCACCCGGCAGCCAGCATTTCAGCTCTAAGCCGTCCTGCATACCACCAGCAAGCGCAAGAATTTCGCGACCTGTTGTGCCGATTGGCAACTCCCAAAGACCTGGGAACTTAACCTTACCTGATGCGCCATAAATCTTGGTACCCGCATCGCCACTACGACCATCCGACAAGCCTTTAAACCACGCTGCGCCGCGCACCATAATTGGCGGGACATTGCAGAGGGTTTCAACGTTATTGACGATGGTTGGTTTGCCCCATGCGCCCGAAATTTGCGGGAATGGCGGCTTCGTGCGTGGATTTGCACGACGACCTTCGAGTGAGTTGATCAGTGCAGTTTCTTCACCGCAGATATAACGACCTGCGCCAGTGTGGACATGCAGCTCAAAGTTATGCCCTGAACCGAGAATATTCTCACCGAGATAACCTTTCGCTTTCGCTTGATCAATTGCATCATTCAGATTTTTTGCCGCGAGAATGTATTCTCCGCGCAGGAAGATATAGCCTGTTTGCGCGCCAATCGCGTGCGACACCAAGATCATGCCTTCGATCAATTGATGTGGAAGTTTTTCCATGAGCAGGCGGTCTTTGAAAGTACCTGGCTCCATTTCGTCAGCGTTACAAACGAGATATTTCGGGCCGACATCAGGCGCGCCTTCTTTGTTCATTGGAATCAAAGACCACTTAATGCCCGCTGGGAAGCCTGCACCACCGCGACCGCGTAGTACTGCATCTTTCACGACACCTTGCACATCAGCAGAAGTCATCGCGAGTGCTTTTTTCAAGCCTGCATAACCTTCCAATAACTCATACACGTCAATGTCGAGCACTTCGTCGTATTTGCTGAGGCGCCATGTCAATGGATGCGTTTCCGCAGAACCATTGCAATGAATTGGAGTTGGTGCAGTTTTAGTAACTTTCGCCGCTTCGATTTTAGCTGCTTTAGCCGCCGCTTCTTCCGCTGCTTTCGCTTCTGCTTTCGCCACCGCCACGCCTGCCGCTACGCTGACAGCGCTACCATCGAGCAAGCCGTTTGTTTGGTCACCAGCTTTTTTAGAATCGTTTTGATCGGTCATACATATTGCTCCAACAAACCAGCAACTTGTGCTTCTGACACTACACCGTAAGTATCTTCATCAATCATTAAAGAAGGCGCCTTATCGCAATTGCCTAAACAGCAAATTGGCAACAAGGTAAATCGACCATCAGGTGTGGTTTGACCATACTGAATGCCGAGTTGACGCTTGAACACGTCAGCCAATGACTCATTACCCATCAAATAACAGGCAATCGAATCACACAGCAAAATCACATGGCGACCAACAGGTTGGCGATAGATGCGGTTATAAAACGTCGCAACGCCTTCAACATCGGGAACAGAGATGCCAAGTACCTGAGCAACTGCATTCACTTGATCATCATCCACCCAGCCATTGCGCTTTTGCACATGCTTCAGTGAATCCAGTGACGCTGCACGTGGATCTGGATAATGATGCATAAATTCATGAATTGAATGAATCTCTTGTTCAGTCAACACTGCCTCAACATTGACATGAATATGTGGCTGCTTATCGCTTACGATTCGCGCAGCTTGAGCTGCCTTATCTTTAAAAATCATCATTTTCAATAAGTCCTTAGCGATCCACGTCAGCCATAACGAAGTCAATCGACGCCAAATAAGTAATCAAATCAGGCACCATACTGCCATTAATCACTGATGGCATTTGCTGTAAATGAGGGAAACTCGGCGTACGAATACGCGTGCGATAACTCATCGTGTTGCGATCGCTGGTTGTGTAGTAACTATTAATACCTTTAGTCGCTTCAACCATCATGCTGGCTTCGCCTTCAGGCATCACAGGGCCCCATGACACACTCAAGAAGTGAGTAATCAGGGTTTCAATATCTTGTAGTGTCTTATCTTTCGGTGGTGGCACAGTCAACGGATGATCTGCCTTGTATGGCCCCGAAGGCATATTATCTAAGCACTGTTTGATAATACGCACTGATTGACGCATCTCTTCGATACGCACCAAGCAACGATCATACGCATCACCGTTGTGAGCCAATGGCACTTCAAAGTCGAAGTTCTCATAACCACAATACGGACGCGCTTTACGCAAATCGAAATCAACACCAGTCGCACGCAGACCTGGACCCGTTACGCCCCACGCCAATGCTTGACGTGCGTCGTACTGCGCCACGCCTTTGGCACGACCCATGATCATCGAGTTTTGAATTGCAGCTTTTGTATATTCATCTAAACGTTTAGGTAGCCAATCGACGAAATCACCAACCAGTTTTTCCCAACCATTTGGCAAGTCATGCGCAACGCCGCCAATACGGAACCATGCTGGATGCATGCGGAAACCGGTAATTGCTTCGATGACGTCGTAGGCTTTTTGGCGGTCGGTAAACATAAAGAAGATCGGCGTCATCCCGCCCAAATCCTGAATGTACGTACCTAAGAACAATAGATGCGAGGTGATACGGAAGAACTCGCTCATCATAATACGGATGGTATTCACGCGATCTGGCACAGTAATGCCAGCGAGCTTCTCAACCGACATCACGTATGGCAGATTATTCATCACACCGCCGAGATAATCGATGCGGTCAGTGTAAGGAATAAAAGAATGCCATGATTGACGTTCTGCCATCTTCTCAGCACCACGATGGTGGTAACCGATTTCTGGCACGCAATCGAGAATCTCTTCACCATCCAATTGCAAAACGATACGGAACGCACCGTGCGCTGATGGATGGTTTGGTCCCAAGTTCAGGAACATGAAATCTTCGTTTTTGTTACCGCGCTTCATCCCCCAGTCATCTGGGTTAAAGCTGCCTGATTCTTCTTCCAATTTGTGCTTTTCAGCATTCAAACGATACGGATCAAATTCAGTGGCACGCGCAGAATATTCTTTACGCAGCGGATGACCTTCCCAATAGTTCGGCAGCAAAATGCGGCGTAAATGTGGATGACCCGTAAAAGTCACACCAAACATATCCCACACTTCGCGCTCGTACCAATTGGCATTTGGCCAAATTTTCATACACGTCGGGAGGTTAGCATCACCATCTTTCAAGGCAACTTTGATACGAATATCGCTATTACGCTCAATCGACAACAAGTGATAGAACACTGTGAAATCAGATGCAGGCTGCCCTTCGCGATGCACACGTAGGCGCTCATCAATAGCCGACAAGTCATACAGCATGACGTAAGGTTTTGGTAATGTCCGCAAGAACATCAACACGTCTAACAGCTGCGAACGCTCAACCCAGATAGTCGGCATATCATCACGTGTCGCTTGTAGCAACAATGAATCACCAAACTTAGCGCGCAACTCCTCAACCACAGCAAACGCTGGACGGGGATCACGAGCTTGTGGCGCGCTTTCCGTTGCAGGTACGTCTTTCAATGTTTCAGCCATTGCTTCGGCTTCCTAAAATTGACTTCAAATCTTTTAAAACAAAATATTTTGTAGGATGGGTTTTAACCCATCACCGCATCACCATCGCAACCAAAATCTAAACTACCAACTCAACATTCAATGTCGAACGTAACTCAAAAAATTGTTGCGTATCATCTGCCGTTGATGGGTTAAAACCCATACTAGATTAGATGCAACGATTAGCTTGATTCGTCTTGAGAGCGCAAATTGGTGACAGCAATACGTTCAGCCTGTTTACGATCACGCTGAGGTTGCATAATCGGACGATACAAACCTTGATCGCCAACTACACTCGACAAAGGACGACGTTCTTTGCCAATCGAATCTTGCAGCAGCATCAATGCTTCAAGGAATGCTTCAGGACGTGGCGGGCAACCTGGTATGTACACATCAACAGGAATAAACTTATCAACGCCCTGCACTACAGAGTAGATATCGTACATGCCGCCTGAATTAGCGCATGCACCCATCGAAATGACCCACTTCGGCTCAAGCATTTGTTCATACAAACGTTGAACAACAGGTGCCATTTTCACAAAACATGTGCCTGCAACCACCATCAAGTCTGCTTGCCGTGGTGAAGCACGAATAACCTCAGCACCGAAACGCGCTAAATCATGCGGAGAAGTAAAGGCTGTCGCCATTTCTACATAGCAGCAAGATAGACCGAAGTTATACGGCCACAATGAATTTTTACGACCCCAGTTGACCGCCAAATGCGCCATATCTTCCAACTTAGTCATGAAGATATTTTTATCAACTTGATCTTGAAGTGGATCGCTTACGATTTGACTGGAAGTGTCAGGGTATTGCAGTGCTGTTTCGCCATCAGGAGTAGCACGAGTGAGGGTGTATTTCATACGCTTTCCTTTTCCAGCTTGGCTTGTTGCTCAGCATTAGCAGCAGCATCAATAGATTGTCCAGGAATCATGCCGCGATTATCGAGCTCAAGCTCTTCCATTGGCACAAAACGAGTAATTTCTGCAATATCGAGGGGTTCTTGTGCAGTACCGTGTTTTTGACGGAATGCCTTTTCTTTAGCGAGACGTTTTTCTGGCGCCCAGTCCAACGCACCGATGCGCCAGATATAAACCAAACCGACCAAGAGCACGACGATAAACACTAGAACTTCGACAAAGCCTGTCCAGCCATTTTCGCGAACGGAAACGGAATATGCGTATAAAAACAAGGCTTCAACATCGAAGATGACGAAGAACATCGCCACCAAATAGAATTTTGCAGACAATCGCAAACGAGCACCACCAGCACCAAGCTGACCTGACTCGAATGGTTCCTCCTTTGTACGACCTACTGCTTTTCCGCCCATAAGCAATGGAACGGTCAGCATAAAGCCGAGCAAAAAGACTACACCTAATACAAAAGCAATCAACGACCAATGATGGGCTACGATGGCACTCATGCGGGGATTACTCCTGGCTTGCCAAGCTTAGAAACGAAGCAACAGAGTACTTCAGTCCTAAGCATTGATTAAAAATTTTAATTAAAGATCCTAGAAAACAATCGGGAGAGCGGCCCAAGATGTTTAATTAAAATTTCAAAGATGCTTACTTGAAAATTTATAGTGTGGAACTATACCTGAAATACACTTCAATTTTCCATATCACACGTGACCAATACATCACCACAAGCGCATTTTTTTCATATATTAAGCAGATAATCTCCATTACCCACTTTACGTCGTTCAAAAAACACACAACACGAACTCGAACAGTGCACCTATTTACCTCAAAGCCACAACCACCGCACCAGGTAAGTGCAGCAGTACAATTAAATGCATCACAAAGTGACATTTATTTAATTAAAAGCCATTACCTACTATATGTAATGCCCAAAAGTATCGCACGCTTCTATCTTACCTTGCTGAAATCCAGTCTGGAACCAACGCACCCGCTGCGCGCTTGTACCATGAGTAAAACTATCAGGTACCACATAACCACGCGAACGTTGCTGCAAGCGATCATCTCCAATCTGGGTCGCCGCATTGATTGCCTCCTCCAAGTCACCTGCTTGCAGAAAATTCACGCGTTGCTGATTGCGATTAGCCCACACACCAGCAAAACAATCCGCCTGCAACTCTTGGCGAACAGATAATTGATTAGAGGTCACTTCATTGCTTTGTTGACGTGCATTTTGGATTTTATCGGTTAATCCCAAAAGATTTTGAACATGATGTCCGATTTCATGCGCAATCACATACGCTCGCGCAAAATCGCCCGCTTCATTACTTGAACCAGTACCATTACCTTGCTGATCCGCCGTGATGCCCATTTGAGTACGCATATCTTTAAAGAATGCCATGTCCAAATACACTTTCTGATCGGCCGGACAATAGAAAGGCCCCATAGCTGCTTCAGCCGAACCGCAACCCGACGCAATTGAACCACTATATAGAACCAATTTGGGCGCTTGATAATTTGCATGATGTTCTGCAAAAATTTGCTGCCAAGTATCCTCAGTCGCCGCCAACACCACTCCAACCAACTTTCGATCTTGAGCACTATCAGGCGTTTCAACAACAGGTTGATCCGACTGCGCCACAGATTGCGGGGACTGAGACATTTGCGAGCTGAGACCTAGAACCACACTCGGATCAATGCCACACCCCTTCCATAAGACGAGCGCCAACACGATTGTCCCAATACCAATTCCGCCACCACCGCGCAAACCAAAACCACGCCTTCCGCTATTGCCGCGTTGATCTTCAACATTCTCGCTTTCTCGTTGATCATCTAGGCGCATGAAATGATTCCTGAAAATAAATGATGCGTTATATTTATTGGCTTTTAGATTTACTGAGGCACTTACTTAAACACCAATATCTTTTATTTGACAACTTTTCGTGATTTCCCTAACCCAAATCTACATATAAGCACGACATTTTATTTTTAATACTTATCGATGCAAATCGCAGATAAGATGAACATCGCATAGTTTATTTAAATCGTCAACTTATGCTTATATAAGCATAACCATTCACAGCATAAACGTTATGATAAAAGCATAACAACACAATCTATAAAATTAGACTAGTATGTTGATGTATTCGCAGACAATGCATCATGCTCAAAGCACAAATAGAATAAAGAACTCACATCGGATAGATAACGGAATAAATTATGACTACTCTGTATCGCTTATCTTTTATCGCAAGCGCAATCATGGCTCAAGGGCTCACAAGCCAAACCACATTTGCAGCCAGCAAAACTGTCGAACCACAAACGACTGTACCCACTGTTTCAGCACCTGAAATTAAACCTCAGCCAGCCTCCGCACTCGCTTGTATCAGCATTGAATCCAGTGCAACTCGATTAGAGTGTTATGACACCGCTTTAGGTCGAAAAAACGAAATAGCGGCAGCTTCCCCGCAAGTTCAAACAACCAACTCAAAAAAGAATACGAAAACCCCTTCAACCGCAGCCAACTTCTTCGAAGTGGCGGCCGCAGATAAAACAGTTAATCCATCGACATCATTATTAGATCGCCGCTGGGAATTATCACCAGAATCGAAGCTAGGCACATTTACCTTACGTGCCAATCGCCCAGTTTACATATTGCCTTTGTTTTATAACGACCATCCGAACAAATCCCCAACCAGTACAAACCCACTAAACACAGCAACGACTCCACTCAACTTTGATGATACTGAAACCAAATTTCAGTTGAGCTTAAAGGCCAAAGTAGTCGAAGGAGTCTTTAGTAATTATGGCGATATATGGGCAGGCTATACACAAACCTCACGCTGGCAAATCCTCAATTCGGATAACTCTCGTCCGTTTCGCGAAACCAACTACGAACCCGAAGTCAGTTTAATTCTCCCGACTAATTATAATTTTTTCGGATTGAATGGACGCTTATTGGGTTTAACGCTCAACCACCAATCTAATGGCCGCTCGTCACCGCTTTCACGTAGTTGGAATCGCGCAATCTTAAATGTTGGGCTTGAGCGGGAAAATTGGGTCATCATGTTACGTCCTTGGTATCGCATTCCTGAGACCAAATTAGACGATGACAATCCTGATATCACGAACTATATTGGACGCGGCGATATACAGATCACCCGCAAATGGAACAACCAAGAGTTTTCACTCATGCTACGCCACAGCTTAAAAGGTGGAGAAAACTCACATGGCGCCGCGCAATTAGACTGGTCATTTCCGATTAATAACAACTTACGCGGCTTTGCTCAAGTGTTCGATGGCTATGGCGAAAGCCTGATTGACTACAATCATCGCTCCACCTATTATGGACTTGGGATTTCAATGTTGAATTGGTATTAACATCAATTCAACGACAACCCAATAGCCATTCTGTAATTAATTTATCGATTTTACTGATATTACTTGCTTATTCAATAAAACATCCTTAGAATGCGCGCACGCACTTTTCACGTTCATGCCTGAACTTTTTCATTACCAGTCTGCTTAGACGAAACCGCCGTAAAACAGCAAGCTTAAGCAACTAAATCAAGCGTCCACATTCATGAGAATGTATCCACGCCAAAGTCGATAGCCTTATCGACAATCTTCAGGCCACGTCCAAAAGCATTTGTGTGTTTTTGTGTATATAAGCCCTGCATCG
>JANYEL010000181.1 GCA_025363155.1 Moraxellaceae bacterium | reverse complement strand
CAATCACCAAAGGAAACGGTACATTCAAAAAAGCACTGATAAAGGCAGTTGCTGCCACGCCCCAAAGCACCGCTTGTTTTAGCACCCGTGTTCCTAACCGCCAAGCGGCTTGCAACACAATCACGGTCACAGCAGGTTTGATTCCAGCAAATATTCCCGCGAGCACGATTGTGTGCCCCCAGACCATGTAAATCCATGCGAGCGCCATTAAGATAAACAGTGACGGCAAGACAAATAAAGCCCCTGCCAAAATGCCTCCTAAACGCCCATGCAACAGCCAACCTGTATAGGTCGCGAGTTGCTGCGCCTCTGGACCGGGCAAAATCATGCAGTAATTGAGGGCGTGTAAAAAGCGCTTTTCAGAAATCCAATGCCGCCGCGTTACCAATTCTTCATGCAATAACGCAATCTGCCCAGCAGGTCCACCAAAGCTAATCCAACCCAATTTAAACCAATAACCCAAAGCCGTTTTTAACGGTGGATGTTCTACTGCGTCGTGTTGTGGCGTTTCTTGCGGCAATACTGCCTGTTGAACGAGTTCGGTCATTTCTGCTGAATTCCTAGAATTATTGGTATCGAGGTCTGACTCATTGCGTAGATAAACCTTTTCCAAAGGTCACTAACAATCCGTCAAATAGGCTGTTTGCTGTCAGCATCAATTGATCATCATCAAGAATCGCGTCACGCAGTCCCATGAGCACACTTTCAATGCCTACAGATTCAGGTGGTTGTATTCCACCCACATCAAGATAATGAATTAATGCGGCTAGTCGTTTAAGCCCTGACTCATCAAAACCAAAGCTAATCAGCAGCACTTCAAAAGAAACATAGTTCCCAACATGACTAAAAGTCGCACCATCGAAATCAAATCCCAGCGCATCACTTGGACAATCGCTAATGGATTCCAACCAAACAAACTGAGCCTGTGGATCAATGAAACGCTTAATCAGCCAAGCACAGGCTAATCGATCCACCCAAGGTCGGCGGCGCGTTGCCCAGACTCGATTTTGGTACTCGCCAATCGGCAACCGTGGGATGGCTTTTTCAACTGGATGAGGTTCATCAGGGCTTAAAAGACGAGCTGCGGTTACTTCCAACTCTTGCAGTGCCGTATCGACTTGCTTTTGGACTTCGTCAGGGAAGAAATCAATTTCTGCAATTTGCGCAAAGCGTTTACGGAGTTGGCGGATTTGTTTCAGAGCTGCAGGCGCATTTGCGACGGTTAAGTTTTCACGCTCTTTTAATACATCTGCTAAAAGAGCCGTGAAGTCCGCACCGCGATCAAACAAATCAATAAAACTCGTATTTTGCGGCGCTTCGGTAGCCAACACATACGCTGTGCCGCCACCCGCCAATACATCTGCAGCAATCGTATCGAGCAAAACACGGCAATGTTCGAGCGCAGGCATGAGGTAAACACCATCACGCAGCACCGCTGCACCCGATGCTTTAAGACCACGCCACGCACGCATTCGCACCGTGGCATTTTCTGTTGGCAGAGAAAGAATCAGTAAGGTATATTTCATAGGTAGAGATTACTACTTTATTGTAATAATCTCTACCAGTTAATATTTATTAGGAAAGGATTTCTTTGTATAACGGGTTGCCTATAGGCGCATGCTCACAACTTAAACGCCATCAAAACGACGTTCCACACCAGTCACTCGCAATATCAATCGTTCCAAACCCACCCAAAACCTCATTTCTTCCAACACAGGATTGAGCACATTGGTAATCACACAATAATAAGTATTCTTCTCGCCGCGATGATGTCGACCATGCTGACGCGCACCTTGAATAATATTCCAGTCCTGTAGTTTGGTGACGAGCCAAGGTTTTTCTTGGCGATTTTGATGCGCCCATTTATGAATTTGGTTGGCATTCACACTCAGGAAAACCAACAAAATGAGCCAACCACTCATTACACCAAACGCAAACCAAGCAACAGCCAAGATCACCAAACCGATCGCAATGAGATCATACGAACTCTGCCACCAATTCTTTTTCAGAAAGTCACGCGGCTTGTCGTGGTGTAATAGATTTTCACGCGCAATCGCACCGACCAGCCGCATCTCTGGTTTGGCATACGCATCTTCCAACCAATGTACAAAACCCGAAATAAAATCAGCTATTAAAATTATTAATAATATTTTCAATATGATATCCACAACATTCTCCTCTCAAGAACATTACTCTGTTCGTTGAAAATGAGCATAGTCATGCCAAGCACTTACATCAATACCAATATATCAAGGTATTATATATCGATACTTTATGGTGTAATTAGTGATGCGAAATGATATCAAACAAGAACTCAACACAGCCATAAATCGCTGATTTGGAGGAATGATGGCAAATACCGACCTCATGATTACCACGCTAAAACGCGTACTCAAATCACGCGGCAAAACCTATAACGATTTGGCGCAAGCACTGCATTTAAGCGAAGCCAGCGTCAAACGACTCTTTTCAGATAAAAGCTTTACCTTACAACGCTTGGATGAAATATGTCAGTGGCTGGAATTAGATTTCTTTGAATTGGCACGTATTGCACGCGGCGAATCGATGGCGACTACTGAAATGACCGTTGCTCAAGAACAAATTTTGGCTGATGATCTACAACTCTTAGGCTTGTTTTATCTGGTGAGGAACAATTGGCAACTTCAAGATATCGTAAGTTATTATGAAATTTCTGAACCGATATGCATTCGCCTGCTGATTCGCTTAGATCGTGCTGGACTCATTGAGTTATTACCCGATAATCGCATCCGTCTGCGGGTGTCTCGCCAAGTCAAACATCAACCCTATGGCCCGATTCGCCTCAAACATGGTGAGATGATGACCAATAATTTTTTAGCCGTACGCTTTGATGAACATCAAGGTTATTTTGAATTTGTTGGCGGCGACTTATCACCTGCATCCGCGCTCATTATTCAGAGAAAATTAGACCAAGTGGCGGCAGAGTTTCACGAACTATCTGAATTAGATATTAATTTACCTACACATGAACGGACGTTATACGGAACCGTGTTTGGCATCCGTCCATGGAATAGTGCAGAAGAAATGTGCGGATTTAAACGACGAAATACTGGTATAGCAAAGACTTAAATGACGCCTTATTACTTCGCATCTAAACGCAAACACTGAAAAGTATTCCTGCGACTAATTCTTGTATTTTACGGCGAAGAACTATACACTATGCAGTCATTTTTACCGTATACATAAGAGCGAGATCAGCATGGCACGCGTGACTGTAGAAGATTGCTTAGGCGCAGTTGATAATCGTTTTGAATTGGTTTTGGTCGCTTCTAAACGCGCACGTCAATTAGCACGTGGCACGGCTGAATCACTATTGCCGTGGGAAAACGACAAGCCAACGGTTATGGCACTGCGTGAAATTGCCGCTGGTCATGTCACCCGTGACATCCTTAAAATGAAAGATGAGCCAGCACCAGTGTCAAACTTGGATGCGGTGATGTCTTCTATTTCATTGAGCGACTTCACATTCTAATCTGTTCATTTAAAACATGAGCCATAAAAAATCCCACGCTTTGAACTGACCCCAAAAAGTTGGACAGTTTGTTAAGCGGCTAACAAGGGTTGGGTTCTGTACTCTACAGGACTCAGCCCTTTTAGTTTTAGCTTAATGCGTTCATGGTTGTAATAGTGAATGTATTCATCTAACGCTTTAG